>NZ_JAWOVM010000011.1:0-91185 GCF_033339895.1 Vibrio sp. 1751 | reverse complement strand
CAGTATATGGGGGCTAATTGTTTGGATTCAATAAGAGAAATAAAAAAAGGAGGTAATTACTTACCTCCTTTTTCATTATGGCTGAATTTACTCTGCTCCAGCTGCCTGATTGTCTGCGTTACTGTAAATAAGCAGTGGCTCTGACTCGCCATTAATGACGGACTCATCAATCACGACTTTACTAACGTCTGTTGCAGATGGTAATTCGTACATGGTTTCAAGTAGCACGCCTTCAAGAATCGAGCGTAAGCCACGAGCACCTGTTTTACGCTCCATTGCTTTTTTCGCGATAGCGCGCAGCGCATCTTCACGGAATTCAAGTTCGGCGTTTTCTAGCTCAAACAATGCTGCATATTGCTTGGTCAGTGCGTTCTTCGGTTCACATAGGATCTGAATCAACGCTTCTTCATCAAGCTCAGTCAGTGTTGTTGTTACAGGTAGACGACCAATGAATTCTGGAATGAGGCCGTACTTCACTAAGTCTTCAGGTTCAACTTGAGTAAATAGCTCACCTACCGTCTTCGATTCATTCTTCGAACGAACTTCAGCACCAAAGCCAATACCTGTACCTGTTGCAACACGCTGCTCAATCACCTTGTCTAAGCCAGCAAAAGCACCACCACAAATGAACAGGATCTTAGATGTGTCCACTTGTAGGAATTCTTGCTGAGGATGCTTACGACCACCTTGAGGTGGAACCGATGCAACCGTACCTTCGATAAGTTTTAGTAGCGCCTGCTGAACACCTTCACCAGATACGTCACGCGTAATAGATGGGTTTTCAGCTTTGCGTGAAATCTTATCAATTTCATCAATGTAAACGATGCCGCGTTCCGCTTTAGCTACATCGTAATCACATTTTTGCAGAAGCTTTTGGATGATGTTTTCAACGTCTTCACCTACGTAACCGGCTTCGGTTAGTGTCGTCGCGTCTGCCATTGTAAATGGCACATCCAAGAATCGAGCTAATGTCTCCGCAAGTAGTGTTTTACCGCTACCTGTAGGACCAATTAGAAGGATGTTACTCTTACCAAGCTCCACACCTTCGCTCGTTGTATCACCATTGCGTAAACGCTTGTAGTGGTTATATACCGCAACTGCGAGCACTTTTTTCGCGTAATCTTGCCCGATCACATAGTCATCAAGGTGTTCACGGATCTGTTTTGGCGTTGGTAACGCTTCAGATTCTTTCTTAGGGAGAACATCCTTGATTTCTTCGCGAATAATATCGTTACATAAGTCGACACACTCGTCGCAAATGTACACTGACGGACCTGCGATTAGCTTGCGAACTTCGTGCTGACTTTTGCCGCAGAAAGAACAGTACAGCAATTTACCGCTGCCACTTTCTTTGCTTTTATCTGTCATTCGCTAACCTCTTAGCCTTTACTCTTCATGAATGAGTGTATATCAATTTTTGCCAAAATGCGCTGGCAAATTACTCGCCACGGTGGCTTAACACTGCATCCACGATACCGTATTCCACAGCCTGCTCTGATGACATGAAGTTATCACGATCAGTATCGCGCTCAATGACTTCAAGAGGTTGGCCTGTATGTTCTGCTAACAACTTGTTTAGCTTCTGTTTAATCGTCAGGATTTCCTGAGCATGGATTTGGATATCAGAAGCTTGACCCTGGAAACCACCCAATGGTTGGTGGATCATTACACGAGAGTTAGGCAGTACGTAACGCTTACCTGGCGCACCACCTGCAAGCAGGAAGGCACCCATTGAACATGCTTGACCCATACATACTGTGCTCACATTTGGCTTAATGAACTGCATGGTGTCGTAAATAGACATACCTGCTGTTACGCTGCCGCCTGGTGAGTTGATGTATAGGAAAATATCTTTATCTGGATTTTCAGATTCTAGGAAAAGTAGCTGAGCCACGACAAGGTTTGCCATGTGGTCTTCCACTTGACCCGTTAAAAAAATCACGCGCTCTTTCAGCAGACGTGAGTAGATGTCGTAAGAACGTTCGCCTCGGGAAGTTTGTTCAACCACCATTGGTACTAGCGCGTCCATAATTGGCGACATTGCATTTTTTTCTTGGTAGCTCATATTCTTATGTCCCTAAAATAAATGGCCCGGATGATGACTATCATACGGACCATTGTTAGCAGAATAGTTAACGTTAAGTCAACCTTCTACGCAAGATATTGCTTATTAAGCAGCAGGTTGTTGTTGGTTAAGTAGCTCGTTGAAGCCTACTTCTTTCTCAGAAACCTGTGCTTTAGCGATGATCGCGTCGATTGCTTGCTCTTCTAGAGCTACGTTGCGCATGTTGTTCATCATTTCTTCGTTTTGCTCGTAGTAAGCAATAACTTCTGATGGATCTTCGTATGCAGTAGCCATTTCTTCGATTAGCGCTTTAACTTTCTCGTCGTCCGCTTTTAGCTCTTCAGATTTGATTACTTCACCTAGTAGAAGACCAACAACTACGCGACGTTTAGCTTGTTCTTCGAACAGTTCACGTGGAAGCTGAGCAGCAGCTTCTGGGTTACCACCGAAGCGTTGTGCAGCTTGTTGACGTAGAACTTGGATTTCTTGCTCGATAAGCGCTGATGGTACGTTGATGTCGTTTTGCTCAACTAGACCGTCAATCGCTTGCTCTTTGATGCGGTTCTTAACAGCTTGCTTAAGTTCGCGTTCCATGTTCTTACGAACTTCAGCTTTAAGTGCTTCAACACCACCTTCAACAACACCGAACTTAGCAACGAACTCGTCGTTTAGTTCTGGTAGTTCACGAGCTTCAACTTTGTTCACTTTGATTGCGAACTTAGCTGCTTTACCTTTTAGGTTTTCAGCGTGGTAATCTTCTGGGAAAGTCACGTCGATGTCGAATTCCATACCAGCAGTTTTACCTGCGATACCGTCTTCGAAACCAGGGATCATGCGACCAGCACCCATTTCTAGAGGGAAGTTCTCAGCTTTACCACCTTCGAACTCTTCACCGTCGATAGAGCCAACGAAGTCAATGCTTACGCGTTTGCCATCTTCTGCTGCTTCTTCAACTTCAACCCAAGTTGCTTGTTGCTTACGTAGAGTATCGATCATCTCTTCTACGTCTGCATCTTTAACTTCTGTTAGTGGTTTTTCAACAGTGATGCTCTCTAGGCCTTTAAGCTCAACTTCTGGGTAAACTTCAAAAGTTGCAGTGAAAACTAGGTCTGAACCTTCTTTGTTCTCTACAGGAGCGAAAGTTGGAGCGCCAGCTGGGTTGATTTTCTCTTTAACGATAGCTTCGATGAAGTGGCGTTGCATTACTTCACCAAGAACGTCTTGACGTACTGCTTTGCCGTACATCTTAGCAACCATTTTTAGAGGCACTTTACCCTTACGGAAACCATCGAAACGACGGTTTTTAGCGATGTTGCGTAGTTCAGCTGTTACAGCGTCTTCGATGTTTGCAGCTGGAACAGTAATGTTTAGACGGCGCTCTAGGCCCTCTAGCGTTTCAACAGTAACTTGCATTATATATAAACCTCTAAAGTGGCTCGGTTTTCCGAGCGTATGAGCGAAACTCAGAGGAGCTTACGCTTCATCCTTGTGTAGTGTTCTGTCCGAACACCTAATTTAAAATCGAGTATCGATACTGGTTGTCAGTACCGGACTAATCAGTGATATCTTCGATAAAATAACCAAAGGTATCTCCTATTAGCCTCAGGACAGAATTTTTAGACGCGACATTCTAGCGATCTGTCGCAACCCTGTCGAGCCAATAGCCACTATGTGGACATTGTCTGCGCTAAATTCTCGAATGCTGACCCATTTTTTCTTCAAAAATGCGATTCAGACACCGTCTAAGCATTGCCAGCATATCTAGAATGGGGACAATAGCGACTTTTTCAAGAGAATCGACCGGTTTTTTTATCGAAAAGCCTAAAAAGAGATCTTGCTCTTGTTTTACTCCACAGAGTTGAAAACTAAATCCCTAATCCTTCCTACAAACTATTAACATTTTCTTACGTGACCAAAGGAAGTTGTAAGGAGTGTAAGGATGTCGCAAAAAAAACGGATTCTGCTGACATTTTTTGCTTTCTATTTCCTGTCCGCAATTATCGGTGGCCATTGGGTTTGGCAGACCAGTTATCAATCTCTACTTGATAAACACCAATCACAGTTGGAGCAGTTTTCTGGCCATATAAAAAATAAACTCGATAAGTACGCCCATATTCCAAATCTTCTCGCTAAAGATGATCCTCTTTATCAAGCGCTTCTGCACCCCAACAACAGTGCGCAACTGGAAATCACTAATCGGTATTTAGAATCCGTTAATGGCGTGATTGAAGCAGCGGATACGTACTTAATCGATCAATGGGGTACAACGATCGCGGCCAGCAACTGGCGTAAAGAGCGCTCCTTTATCGGGCGAAATTTTGCATTTCGCCCTTATTTCAAACAAGCCATTGTAGGCAAAAGAAGCCAATACTACGCACTGGGCTCAACATCTGGTAAACGTGGCTACTACTATTCTTATCCCATCGTATACGCTGGCGGTGTACTTGGTGTCGTCGTGGTGAAGATGGACCTAAGTAAGATAGAGGACAACTGGCAGCAACCAAACAGTGTTTTTGTCGCCAGCGACCCATACGAAATTGTTTTCATGAGTAGCCGAAGTGAATGGCTGCTCAAAAGCTTACAACCACTGACAAAAAAAGAGAAAAAGCAAGTTTGGGCAAGCCAACAATATCTTGATGCGCCAATTGAAACGCTTGGATTAGTGGGTAGTTTGGACGAGGTGCATTCTGAGCTTAAACAGGGTTACCCATACAATAAAGGAACCTTGGTAGTCTCTTCGCTGCCCCTACCCGAACTCAAACTGACTATTCGTGTGCTGTCTCCTAAACAGTCGATCGTTTGGTTCACCATGGGTTACATCTTTGTACTCACTCTAGCATTCATGGTTTTGTTTTTAATTGGTCAGCTTATCTATCACCGTCAACAGCGTCACTTGCAACTTGAACGAATTCAACAAGAAGCAAATCAAAAGTTGGAATATCAAGTCATGGCACGGACTGCCGAGTTGCAAGCGGAGATCGCACAGCGTATCGATACCGAACAAACTTTACGCGTTACTCAAGACGAATTGGTGCAAGCAGCGAAACTCGCGGTGTTAGGACAAATGTCGGCCAGTATCAGCCATGAACTGAATAATCCACTTGCGGCAATTCGTAGCTTTGCGGAGAACGGCAAGCTGTTTCTAAAAAAAGAAAAATATGAGCGAGTGGAAGATAATCTCACTCGCATTTCTGCTCTCACTGACCGTATGGCAAATATCAGTCAGCAACTTCGCTCTTTCGCCAAAAAAACCAGTGGTGACGAGTTGGCTCAATCTCGACTGTTCCCTGTTATTGCCTCTGTAAAAGAACTGATGAAGCCCGCATTTAAATCAGGGCGCGTCACGTTAGAAACAAATTTGCCAGAGCATGATGTTGAAGTGCAGATCAATATTATTCAACTGGAGCAAGTGTTGGTCAATTTACTGACTAATGCGATAGAAGCACTCAAAGAGCAACAAGACAAACAGGTAGAATTATCTGTAGAACACGATGAGCACACTGATTTGGTTTGGATTCATGTTGATGATAATGGCCCAGGGCTTGGCTCTTTCTCACTTTCTGATTTATGTGAACCGTTTCTAACCACTAAACTGAACGGTTTAGGTTTGGGTCTCTCTATCTCGCAACAAATCTTAGCCAGTATGAATGGAAAATTATGTGCCCATAATCGAGAACAAGGCGGCGCTCGATTCTCATTGTGTTTACCTATCACTTCTTACAACACTGAACCATCAAAAGGATAAGATCATGTGTCAGGTGTTTTTTATTGATGATGAGGCCGATCTCAGAATCGCTATAGAACAGACCTTTGAACTGGCGGATATCGACGCCAAGTTTTTTGTGGATGCAGAATCGGCTTTAATAGCGATGCAGCAAGGAGAAGAAGCTGGCGTCGTGGTCACTGATATCTGTTTGCCGGGCATTTCTGGTATGGATATGCTGACAACTTTGACTCAACGCGATGCAAACTTACCCGTCATCATGATCACTGGACACGGTGATATTTCCATGGCTGTGCAAGCCCTTCATCAAGGCGCTTACGACTTTATTGAGAAACCTTTTGCGCCAGAACATTTGGTTGAAACGGTTAAGCGGGCGATTGAGAAGCGCAAACTAACCAATGAAAATGAAAAACTGCGCCTGTCACTTAAAGCCAGTAAAACCCTTGGTCCACGAGTTATTGGTGAAACCTCTAGCATCCAAATATTACGAGAGACCATCACCCAAATCGCCGATACCGACGCCGATATTTTATTGTTTGGTGAAACCGGTACAGGGAAAGAGTTAATCGCTCGTTCTTTACATGAGCAAAGCTCTCGCCGGAACCAAAACTTTGTCGCCGTAAATTGTGGAGCGGTTCCAGAGAACTTAATTGAGAGTGAACTCTACGGCCATGAAAAAGGCGCATTCACTGGCGCCGAAAGCCGTCGTATCGGTAAATTTGAGTTTGCACAAGGCGGCACACTTTTCTTGGATGAGATCGAGTCGATGCCTATCCAAGCCCAAATTCGTTTATTGAGGGTATTACAAGAGCGCGTGATTGAGCGTGTCGGTTCAAATGAATTATTGCCTTTAGATATTCGAGTGATTGCCGCAACAAAGGTCGATTTAAAACACGCAGCTGAAGAAGGTACTTTCCGTCAGGACCTCTACTATCGGCTCAATGTCGTGACCCTGGATCTCCCGCCACTACGCGAACGAAAAGAAGACATTCCCGCCCTCTTTCACCACTTTCTGTTGGTAGCAGCTTCACGTTATGGCAAAAGCTCACCTAGCTTGTCACCCCAAGATCTAGCGCAACTGATGAGCCATGACTGGCCTGGCAATGTTCGAGAACTCAGAAATGCTGCAGAGCGTTTTGTGCTATTGGGTAAGTTAATTCAGTTGGGAGAATCGAACCCAGTTGCTAAGTCTTCCTCAAGCCTTGCAGAGCAAGTGGCGGAGTTTGAGAGAGCAGCCATTGAAGGCGCTTTATTAGAAAACAACGGTAGTATTAAACAGACAATGTGCCAATTGAATGTGCCAAGAAAAACTCTTTACGACAAGATGCAGCGCTACCAAATAAATAAAGACCTTTACAAATAAAACACGTTCAAATAGCTGGCATTATATTCAACTTGAATCATAATTTTTAACAACGGGTTTATCATGGTTGTTATAGATATGAACGAAAAAGTGAGAATACCGATTGTTACAGATACCGTGCTCGTAGACGGTTGCTATCAAGAAGAGAGAAGATTCGGTGAAGAGCGTCGTAAAAATAAAAAGAGGTGGCGACACTATGAACGTCGAATTAATTCAGACCCGCGCAAAACTTGTTACAAGTCAATAGACGAAGAGGTGTGAATTCTCACACCTCTTTCTACTTTCTGGCTTCCATTACTTGGTAATGATCTCCGGCCCCATCAAGGTAGTAGGCAACCAAGTCGAAACCCATGGTACATATGTGACGATAATTAGGAACAAGAACATCACTCCAACCCAGGGTAATGCTGCCTTCACTACGTTCATCATCGACATTTTGGCAACACCAGCGGTCACAAATAAGTTAAGACCCACGGGCGGCGTTATCATTCCTATCTCCATATTCACCACCATCATTATGCCCAAATGAATTGGGTCTATACCTAATGCAATCGCAATTGGGAACACGAGCGGCGCAACAATGATCAACAAGCCTGATGGCTCCATGAACTGACCACCAATCAGCAACAAGACGTTCACCACAATCAAAAAAGTGATTGGTCCGAGACCAGCCGAGAGCATCGACTCGGTGATCATTTGCGGGATGCGTTCTTCCGTTAAAACATGCTTCAAAATTAAGGCATTAGCAATGATGAACAGCAGCATGATGGTGAGTTTGCCCGCTTCATACAGGGTGTGTTTCGTGTCTTTATGAACAAAGGTTTGGAAGATTTTAACGAGCGCAGGTTTAGTGTTTTTCTTGTCTGCAAATGGCCCCATGTCTTTGTATACAAAGTTAGCAATAAAGAATGAGTACACAGCAGCAACCGCAGCGGCTTCTGTCGGCGTAAAGATACCGCCATAGATACCACCAAGAATGATGACGACCAACAACAAGCCCCAGCTTGCATCCTTGGCGGCATCAAAAGTTTCTTTCCAACCGACAAAAGGTTGCTTTGGAAGGTTCTTGATTCTCGCGGCAATGTAAATCGCGATCATCAACATGACACCCGCCAGCAAACCGGGAATCACACCACCAAGGAACATACGTCCAACTGACACATCCGTTGCGGCTGCATACACCACCATCACAATCGAAGGTGGGATCAAAATCCCTAGCGTACCTGCGTTACAAATTACCCCAGAGGCAAACTCTTTTGAGTAACCGTTTTTGATCATACCTGCGATAACAATACTACCTATGGCAACAACCGTTGCAGGTGAGGAACCTGACAACGCGGCAAACATCATACACGCTACAACCGAAGCCATCGCCAAACCGCCGCGGAACCAGCCTACAATGGCAATGGCGAAACGAATGATCCGCTTTGCTACGCCACCCGTCGACATAAAGCTTGAAGCCAATATAAAGAATGGAATAGCCAATAGCGTGTAGTGGCCCGCGAATGCATTAAACAGCGTTTGAGCAACTGACGCTAAAGAGGCATCCGAATGCATTAAAAGGAAAAGAACACTGGAAAGGCCCAGCGAAATAGCAATTGGCACGCCAACCAGCATAAAGCCAATTACCATCAAAAATAGAAATAAGATATCCATGGCTTATTGCTCCTTGTTTTTAGCGTCTTGCGAGGCCTTTGGAGCCATTACGTCTTCAGCGTCACTCATCTCAGCTTTAAGAGATTCGAGCTCTTCCTCCGCTTCATGTCCTGCAATCAAGCGATCGAGCTTACCAGTAGCGATTTGCCACGTGACTTGAACAAATCTAAACGTTAGTAGCGCCATTCCAAGTGGCAAAGCGAAGTAAGGAATAAAACGTGGCAGCTTTTCATAACGCTCTCCCTCATTTAACCAGTCGGCCATGAACTGGAGTATTTCAGGCATCGGAATATCGTCCGTTTCATACCACGCTCGGTCGGTAGCGAACGGATACCAGTAGTTCCAAGCGCCAATTAACAGCAAAATAGAGAAGGCTAAGCAACACATTGCTGCAAAAAGCGCCAGGGCTTTTCGTTTACCTTCCGGAACGATGTTAATAATGACATCGACACCAATATGAAAGTGTTTTTTCACACCATAAGATGCGCCAACCAACACCATCCATGCGAACATGAAAACGGTGAGCTCAAGCGCCCAAAGAATATTGTCGTTAAAGACATAACGAAAGATGACATTGGCAAAGGTCAGCAAGGTCATGGCACCCAAGAAGAAAGCAATCAAAGTCTCTTCAATGGCATCGGTGATTCGTCCAGCCTTGGCAAAAAAAGTCTGTTCCATAATTACATCACGTCGTCTGTAGGGGGAAAGAGCCCCCTCAGTTTGAGAGGGCTAAATGTGCTAGCTGTTATTATTTTTGGTTAGACGCCAAAGCGGCTTCGATTAGGTCAGAACCAATGTCTTTTTCGAACTTCTTCCATACTGGTTGAAGTGCAGTGACCCACTCTTGGCGCTGTTCTGGCGTTAGAGTACGAACCACACCACCGGCTTCGATGATATTGTTCTTATTCGCAAGGTTTACTTTGGTTGACTCAGCATTACGCTGCGCAGTTACCTCTTGAATAATGGTATTTAACTGCTCGCGCTGATCATCTGGTAGGTTTTTCCAGAAGTCGTTTGACGTCACAACTAAGTAATCCAGAATTCCGTGGTTCGTTTCCGTAATGCCATCTTGAACTTCGAAGAATTTTTTGCCGTAAATGTTTGACCAAGTATTTTCTTGACCATCAATAACCTTAGTTTGCAAGCCGCCGTAAACTTCTTTGAACGACATTTTTTGTGGGTTAGCACCTAGCTGCTCAAACTGAGCAACGAGTACATCAGAGGCTTGAACACGGAACTTAAGTCCTTCAGCATCAGTTGGAGAAATGAGCGGCTTGTTGGCTGACATTTGCTTCATGCCGTTATGCCAAAACGCAATGCCTTGTAGGCCACGACGTTTCATTGAATTTTTCAGCTTTTCACCCGCTTCCGAGTTTTGGAAACGGTCAACCGCGTCGACATCATCGAACAAGAAAGGAAGATCGAAAAGGCGGTACTTCTTGGTGAATTTCTCAAACTTAGAAAGAGAAGGAGCAGCGAGTTGAACATCACCATTCAGTAGCGCTTCCAACACTTTGTCATCATCATAAAGTGTTGAGTTAGGAAACACCTGCATACAGACTTTACCGTTCATCTCTTCGTTGACGCGCTTTTCAAGTAACGAAGCCGCGATGCCTTTAGGGTGTTTGTCCGCATTCGTTACATGGCTAAACTTGATGACCGTTTCACCTGGGTCACAATTTGCGGCAGCATTAAAACTGGTAACAGCAAGTGCAGAGACAGATAGTAGAGTTAGAGGCTTAAACATTATTATTCTCCTTGTTGAATCACATCCCATCCCGTCCATGAGTAACTAGGTGTTAGGCGATGGGTACGGATGTTCAACAAAGAGCAATTAATGGACCATGTTAAAATTTATATGTATTTCAATAAATTAAAAAAGACCATTAACATGAATCCGAAGTGTAACGAGTGAATTCCACCCAAGAAAAAGATATAAATGGGTGGGAAATGACCCATTTATGAAGAACAGCTTATCTCCATTTTCTTCCCCCATTCCGGCGGCAATTTCGCATAATCATCAAACTCGGGTTGCTCATCAAATGGGCGTTTTAACAGTCCGGCCAATCGGTGTAATTCGCTAAAGTCCCCTTCTTCCGCTTTATCAATCGCCAACTGAGCCAAGTAGTTACGCAAGATGTATTTGGGATTGGCTTGACGCATCTGTTTGCAACGCTGTTCGGTTGAAATCTGGCCCCCTAGTTTATCAACCTCTAGCTCACACCGAGCTAAGTACAGATCAAGCCAAGCTCGCGCAGCTTCTCGGTCGAGAAATAAATCGATTACGGCTTGGGAAGGCGCATTATCAAGGTTTGAAAGTGTTCTGAAGAAGCGAGTGTAGTCCGTTTTGTTCTGGTGAAGAAGCTCAAACATAGCTTCAAACAAACGCCCGTCTTCCGCTATCTTAGTTTTTAAGCCCAACTTCTCACGCATGAGGCGGCTGAACTGCTGGCTTAAATGAACTTCAAATTGACTCAACGACGATTCTAAATCTTCTCGTTCAACGAGTGGCGATAGCGCATGCGCCAATGCTGACAAGTTCCAAAGCGCAATTCTAGGCTGTTGATCAAATGCGTAACGACCCTGGTAGTCTGAATGATTACAAATGTATCCCGGCTCATAATCATCAAGAAAGCCAAACGGACCATAATCAAAAGTTTGCCCAAGAATTGACATGTTATCGGTATTCATCACACCATGCGCAAAACCAAAAGCTTGCCAATATGCGATCATCTCGGCTGTTTTAGTCACGATGGCGTCAAACATCGCGGCATATGGTTTCTCCGCCGATGCACAATCAGCAAAGTGCCACTCAATCACCTTATCCGCCAACAGCTTCTGCTCTGCTAACTGGTTGGTGTAAAAGAAATGCTCAAAGTGACCGAATCGAACATGGGTTTCAGCCATTCGAAGTAACAAAGCGCCCGATTCCGTTTTTTCTCGATAAACAGGTGTATCACTGACCATCATACCGAGAGCACGTGTCGTGGGAACCCCAAGGCCTGCCATGGCTTCACTGCACAGGTACTCACGGATAGTCGAGCGTAATACCGCTCGCCCATCCCCCATTCGCGAGTAAGGCGTTAGCCCTGCACCTTTGAGGTGAAGATCAAACCAAGTACCATCCTGATGCTCAATTTCTGCCAACAGTAATCCACGTCCATCGCCCAAATCTGGGTTGTAAACGCCAAACTGATGGCCTGCATATTTCATCGCAAGAGGACGAAATTGTTCGAATTCACTTAGCCCAGAAAAAACCGCCAATAACTCATCGTTTTGCTCTTCTGGTAAACCAAACTGCTGTGCAAACTCACCATTCCAAGCGACCCAGCGAGTGTTGTCCAAGGGTTGTGGCTCGACCAACGTATAGAACGCTGACGGTAATTGACTAAAGCGATGGGTGAAATTGACCCGTTGCCAAATGGACATGTAGGGTTCCTTAATAAAAAGAAGTACTGTTGTGAGTATACGTGTGAATGTCCCTGTCATTCAGCCATGAAATTGGCATGGGTATTTTGCGTGAATAACGCGAAGGCGGCAGGAAGGTATCAACCTGCCGCAGACCATCTCCTAAACGGAGGTAGCATGTAAAAACGATCAAAGGGTTAAGCGGAAAATTCTTCACCCGTTTTTGGTGGCTGTGATGTCGTATCAAAACGAGCGCGTTCGATATCCACTACCGTTTTATAGCTCAACGATAACAATGCCAGCTGGTACGCGCCAAAAATACCATAGGCCACACCGACGAGGCTCAACATAAAGAGATTCGTAAAGTGGCTAAAGATCAGCTGACTGAGCAAGCCCGCACCCAATGGAATTAGTCCCATCAAAATGAATACTTGTTTGTTGTATGCTCTGCTCTGGTTCCACGAACGACGCAAACTGCGCGGTTGATGATCCATTGCAGTCGCTGGCAACACAAATGACCATCGCGCCATTACCCAATAGCCAGGAATGCTTGCAATCGTTGTGATAATAGCCATAGCAACAAAGTCGGCTTCACCACTTTCTGCAATGTAGATAAACGACAACACAAAGATCGGGATACCAATAACGAGCATCATCATCAGTCCAAACAGTATCCACCAGCCTATGAAACGGAATTCTCGAGCTGACAAACGAAATACATCCAACGCAGAGTGCATGTAATCGCCGGCTAAATAAATTCGATGCACACGCACAGCCGCCATAGCGGCAACAAGTGGGTACAAAATAATTGTGACGAAATAAAATCCTGCGACATTGCCTTCTTGAACGTTCGCTTGATCTTTCCCCGTCATTTCAGGATACATAAAAGCAAAAATTGAGTGCACGATAATCAACGGAATACAAGCAATAACAATTGCGAGTAGATTCCTTCTGACCATCACTGCCGCTTCTCGGCATATTTCCGAAACAGAAAAGGCCTCGGTAGACATATAACATCCTTAGTTCATAAAAATCGGCCCCTAGGGTAACCGCAGAGTAGAAAATCGCTTTAAAAATAATGAGAAACACATCTCATAAGACAATGAGAACGAAACCAAAATAGATCAGATAAAAAATAAGCCACTCAATGTGAGTGGCTTATACCGCAATTCAATACCGTTTTAGACGCGACGTCGCCAGCCTAATGTTGCAAGTAACATCAAAGCCCAATAAGAAACACTGCCGCTACCTTCAGAGTTCTTGAATGTCGTTGTCTTCAAAGAAGCAACAACCGTCACGATAACTTCCCCCGTAGCAGTGGCACCATGACCATCTGAAACCGTATATTGCAGCTTGATGCCGTCAGTAGGGCTATCCGGTGCTTGAAAACGGATTTTGCCATTCTCTACACTCGCACTTCCCACACCCGTTACGTTCTGTACGCTTTCTACAACCAGTTGATCGCCGTTCACATCCGAATCATTGCTCGCTGCATCAATCAGAATACTTTCACCAACGGCAACGGTCGCCGTATCTGCAAGCGTAACTGGCGCTGCGTTTTTCATGGTTAAATCGACGGTAGCACTGGACGTTTCATTACTAGGATCAGTCACGGTTAAACGGAATGTCAGAACCTCACCCGCTTTTGCACCTTGAGGCACCGTAAAGCTTGTGCTAACACTGGTTGCATTGCCAAGAGAAACTGAAGTGCCAGCCAACTGCTCCCATTTATAACTCAACACATCACCATCAGCATCCGTACTATTTAACGCAGACAACGTGACTCGCTGCCCAACCGTCATGTCTTTATTATCAATATCAATCACGGCCACTGGCGCTTCGTTGCTGCCAAGCACTTCCACTTGCACATTCACGATTGAAGATGAGTACGCACCATCAACCGACAACAAACGATATTGGAAAGTGTCCAGACCAACGAAGTTAGCTTCAGGTTGGTACTGGTTGCCAGAGATGGTGCCGTGCTCAGGCTTCTGCACAATGTCCACATTGAACTGATACCCTACCGCCATGAAATCATTGTCCATCAGGTTCAGTTTGATTGGCGTATTTTTATTGGTTTGTAACGAATCAGATTTCGCTTCAACCAAGTTGCTCGCATCCACATTTAATAATGCTGCAAACGGAATATAAGAGAACCCGGCTTTTTCTAGACCAAACGTGCCAATCTCACTGTAATCACCAGTCCACATTACAGGTAGGGAGGCTTTTTCAGTTTTTAGCAAGCGGCCGAAGTCAAAGTTTGCATCAAATTGACCGCCTTCCAATTCAACGACCAATAAGTGCTGACCCGCACTCAATTGGCTTGATTGGGGGAATAAAATTCGAGATGACTTTTGGAAGTTACCTTGTTGTAAAAGCTCAGCGTTGTTTTGATTCAATATTAATCGATAACCAATGTTTCCAGAAAATGGGAATCGCCAAACTCGATAAGTCATGTCACTTTGAGCGCTATCTCTTTGCGCGTAAAGTTGAAGGCCATCAAGCTCTGTATCACTATTCAAGTCCAGTGACACCGCCAGAGTGTTACTCCCACTCGCGTACACATAACCTTGGTGAAGAGAGTTCAGCCATGCTGATTTATTTGGTTCGTTTGTATGCTCAAGAGAAAAGCTACCGCCGTTGGTGTTGCTAGCAATGTTGGAAATACGAACCCCAGTATCAAACCCTGTGATCGCTCTCAGACCCGGGATCGATGTATCTGAAATGACATCGCCACCATTAGGGTACAAATCGTCAGCGTCACTCCTACCATCATTTTCTAACTCATTCAGACCATCAGCCTGCATGATTTGAACCTGCATCGCGCCAACATCATTAAAGCGGTTCTGGACATTGACTGACGTCGCCAGGATACCTTCAGCCGCCAATGCTCGGTCGTAACCGCTAAAGGTGCGATTTTCCAAGTAAATACGTGGACCAAACTCTTTCAAGTACGGGTCGAGATACACCAGCTTGACATCGTCGTTGTTCACAGAAATAGGCGCTGGACTTTCATGAGTTACCGTTGGTACAACAAAACCAGCAGCGTGTTTGCTCCATGCACTCATGTTCACCGGAGTGTCACCAGCGTATGAATCTCCCGGTTTCTGCGCCCATGAACCGCCACCCATCACGCCCCAAGAGCCAATCGAGGCATCACTGTTCCTTGCGTACAAATCCGGTAAGCCAAGCATTAAGTGACCAAGCTCGTGTACGATCACGCCCAACGTCGCTTGATGATCAACTTGATAGTCAGCGAACACACAATAGTCTGTGATCTTTTTACCATCTAGTGTGACATCATCGTGAGAGAATTTGTGCGGCCAAATCGCAGGACGGTTGAGAACCCCTGTTGAACGATCGCCCCCCGCAAAAATAAACATGACAGAGAGTTCTGACGGTTCTACGGTACCATTTTGATTGCTGTCGTAGGCCGAAAGATTAAAGTATGGATCCAGTTTTTGATAAGCCTCGGTGAAAACCGCATTCAACTTGGCGGTGCATGTCTTATCAGTCGAACTAGAGTGACAGTTAGGGTGGCTTTGTGCCACAGTCACATCTATCACACCGTCATTGGCGGTGCCGTAACTCTCAAGTGCAGGAACAACTTTGAATTTACCTTGAGAGTTTTTATCAAAGTAATCCACAACGCTTTGACCATTGGTATTAAATACGCGTTGCTCAAAATCATGCACCATTGCTTGGTCATCAAACGAAACTTGCACAACCAATAGGGGCTGCTGCTTCACCGTTGAACTGCTCATCGCCTGGTAACCTTGCGCCGAACGCAGTAGGTTTTTTCGTGCCATCGGCTCAATGGTTTTTAGAGAAGATAATTGCGGTTTAACTTGTAAATCCGGGCGAAACTTCGCCGACTCAGGTGGCTCACTCGACTGCGTTTTCACCACACCTGTCGAGATCAATATTGGCGTGTCTGACTCGCGCTGAATCTGCGCGAAAAACCAAACGCCGTCTTCCTGAAGTAAGGCATTGCCCTGCTTATCTTCAAACCAGTGGAAATCTGCCGTTCCACGTAGAATTGCCTCACTGGAGCTACCATCGCTCAACGCAATAGTATGCCAAACCGGCGATGGCGGAGTAGTTGCCATGCTCTTCCCTGCAAGAAGCGCAGTTAGCATAGCCATGGCGAGTGTGTTGAATTTCAAAGTACGACTCCATCTTTTCGATTCGTTCATTCATACCAAGCACAACAAACACAAAGTAACCCTATGGGCATAGAGTAAGACTGAGTGACTATTGACGAAGGCTGGTATCAATTCGCTCAGATAACACGACGTAGTTTGGTGTCACACTACAAAAGCGTCGGATTCCAAAACGCTGTTATGAGCGTAGCTTCTGAGAATATAAATTGAGTGAATGAATAGTATCGAAACGAAAGGAAGAAGAAATGAACTTCTACGAATTTGTAGGTAAAACTGGGCAACATTCCACATATTCTATAAATGTACGAGCACTGCTATTAATCAATGCTCGTAATGGTCGCGCGGCCATTGTTTAACGCTATATTAACCTGTAAGAACGGCGTCTTCTGGGTATTTGACCAAGGTAGGTTCAGGACGTGCCAACATGTAGGCAAGCGTGAGCGGCCCAATACGACCAATGATCATCACCACGATCATAATGTATTTACCAGGTTCAGAAAGTTCCGCAGTCAAACCGGCGGTGAGCCCCACTGTGGCAAATGCGGAAATGGTTTCAAACATAACCTTATCAAAGCTGGCCTTCTCGGTAAGCATCAATAAAAACATTGCGCTTGTCAGGATGGCTCCGCTCACAACGATAATTGCCAATGACTTAGTCACAGTTTGCCAATTTATGGTTCGCTTAAACATAACCACATGTTTCTTTTGGCGTAAAAAGGTCCACGTAGCCATAAACGCAACAGCAAATGTGGAAACTTTAATACCGCCCCCCGTTGAGGTGGAACCCGCTCCAATTAACATCAGAACAATCATGACCAGTAAGGCTGGCTGGGTAAACAACGCCAAGTCAACACTATTAAACCCTGCCGTTCGAGCACTCGCAGATTGAAAGAATGCCGCCAACCATTGCCATGTTGCAGGTAAAGACGCCATTGTGTTTGGGTTGCTTCGCTCAAGTAACCAAAACATCATCGTTCCGACTAAGAGCAATATCGGTGTCGCAATCAGCATGATTTTGGTGTGAAGATGCAAAAAGTGGAAACCTTTGCGCCAGTTTAGCCAGATGTCACCCACAACAGTAAAACCAAGCCCGCCAAAAATGAATAGCCCCGCCAGTGTAAAGATAACCAACGGATCATTCACAAAGCTCATCATACTGTCAGAAAACAGCGCGAACCCAGCGTTGTTAAATGCAGAAATTGCATGAAACAAGGCGTAAAACATACCAGTCTGCCAGCCCATTTCAGGGACCCAGCGGATAGAGAGAAAAATAAACCCGATCGTTTCTGCAACAAGCGCGAAAACAACAATCCGCTTTACTAGTCGGTTTAGATTGACTTGCCGATCTTGCCCTAATGCTTCTTTCGCCAGCGCTTGTTGACGTAAACTCAAACGCACGCCGAACATATAGAGTAAGACCGCCGACAACGTCATCTGCCCCAACCCACCGATTTGCATTAAAAACATCAGCAAGATTTTACCCGCAAGCGTAAAGTGTTGCCCAGTATCGACAACACCAAGCCCTGTCACACTAATAGCGGACGTTGCGGTAAACAAAGCATCCGTTATCGACAGGCCCGTAACAGAAAAAACTGGCAAGGTTAGCAATACCGCAGAAGGCAGTAAAACACCGAGAAAACTGAGCAATATAATTCGCGGTTCGTTGCCTTTCGCTTTCTCTTGTTTACCATCTGGTGCGTAAAAAACACCTTTCTGATGAAAATACGTCATAGCGATTTTAATTTATTTGCGAGCGCATCTTGAGGGCCGACCACAATAATTAGGTCACCAATTTCTAGTGTGGTATTAAGGTCAGGTGCCTTGGTAATTTCTGGGCCCCGTTTAAACCCTAGCACTTGCACGCCATCGACTTTGCACAGAGCCAAATCACTTAGTGTCTTACCCATCCAACGAGAGCCAATCACAAACTCCGTCATAGCTAAGCCACTGCCTAATGGGTGGAACTCAAGAACCCGTTTATCGAGCATTTTACGCGCGACACGTATTCCCATGTCACGCTCAGGCATGATAATGTGGTCTGCGCCAATTTTTTGCAGAACACGAGCTTGGAAGCGGTCGTTGGCTTTAACCCATACTGACTTTACTCCCGCCTCTTTAGCAATCAATGTCGCAAGAATACTGGCATTGACATCCGCTCCGATGGCAATCATCACCATGTCGTAATCATCAAGTTTGAGCTCAGCAACCGTCTCTTCGTGAGTACAGTTAGCCACAACCGCCTGACTAACAAAACTGGCGGCTTCTTTAACTCTGTCTTCGTTGATGTCAACGGCTAAAACTTGAGCGCCTGAATCTTGTAACTCTTTACACACTGCCAAACCAAATCGGCCAAGACCAATAACGGCGAATTGCTTATCACCTGTTTTCATTTGTGCCCCATCTTATGCATTCATTAGCAAGCAAAAAAGTTTGCGCCCATTCCTTACCTTGTGCAAACCTGCGGACAGATAATTGACAAAAGCTTAACGCACCTTGATTCACTTTACGTGTTAAGCGTATGACACTGATTAACTTTTTTCCTCATTACCGAATAGAAACCGTCGCGATGGCTACATAATTGGATGCCTTAAAA
This sequence comes from Vibrio sp. 1751, assembly GCF_033339895.1. NCBI lineage: Bacteria > Pseudomonadati > Pseudomonadota > Gammaproteobacteria > Vibrionales > Vibrionaceae > Vibrio > Vibrio sp. 1751. The sequence continues at coordinate 72,213 of NZ_JAWOVM010000011.1, read as the reverse complement.
CGCAAAAAGCCGCAAGAATGCGGCTTTTAGATCATGGGATAAACTGGCTATTTTGATTCGCGCTTATCGTGCGGTTTACGTTTATTCTTAGGCACGTAATTTAAAATTGAAATTGGTACTGGCTTTCTTGGCGCAAAACCTTCAATTTTCACTCGCTCTAGCAAGTGCCCTAAACGACTTTCAATCATGCAGAGGTTCTTAAAGTCGTCTTTTGAAACCAGTGATATCGCCTCACCTTTCGCGCCAGCACGACCTGTACGACCAATACGATGTACATACTCATCCGCTGGGTAAGGTAAATCGTAGTTGATGACAACTGGCAGATTATCAATATCAATACCGCGCGCAGCAACGCCGGTTGCGACTAAGTACTGGATTTCACCCGCTTTAAACTTTTCTATTAATTCCTGGCGAACACGCTGATTACGGCCACTGTGGAATGCTTCTGCCACAATGCCACGTTTCTCAAGTTGGCTTACCAGTTTGGCTGCGCCGTGTTTAGTTTCAATAAATACCAGTACTTGCGACCAGTCATTTTCTTTAAGCAAGTGACTTAACAGCGACGACTTCATGTCTTTATCGACGGTCGTGATCCACTGTTTAATATTTGATTTTGAGGCACTGTGCTTTGCAATCGTGATCTCTTCAGGATCAATAATCGCATTTTTCGCCAAGTCACGAACAGGGTTAGATAACGTCGCTGAGAACAGCAAACTTTGCACATGTTCTGGCATACAGTCGACGATTTTGTCGATCGCATCGATGAATCCCATATCCAACATTTTGTCGGCTTCATCAAGCACTAGCATTTCCACTTCATCAAAGTGAATCGCGCGTTGACCGTACAGATCAATCAAGCGCCCAGGCGTGCTTACCACAATATCGACACCCTCGATCAAGGCTTGTTTTTGTGGTGCATAATCCACACCACCAAACATCGCCATTGAGCGTAATGGTAAGTTTTTACCATAAGCTTCAATACTTTGATGAACCTGAAGCGCAAGTTCGCGTGTTGGCGTTAGGATAATCGCACGAGCGCGTTTTTTACGTTGCGTTTCGCCTCGACTAAGCTTTTCTAAGATTGGCAGAACAAAACTGGCCGTTTTACCTGTGCCCGTTTGCGCTGCTGCAATTAAATTGCGGCCACGCAATACGATTGGAATGGCTTTTTGTTGGATAGAAGTGGGTTTTTCATAACCTAGCGCTTTTACTGCATCAGCAATCGATGCGCTTAAACCAAGCTTAGAAAATGGCATAGAAAGGTCTCAACAGAGGAAATGGGCGCGTAGTGTATCAGAATCCCCGTGAAGTAACAGAAGGATTCATGCGCGAAAAACTAGGAACATGATACAATCTTAGCCCAGGAAATTGGGCTGCAAACCTTTTTCTAATTTTTTCCTCACTTTGTAGGAAACATCATTAAGCGTGATTTTCCCCGTTTTGTGGCGGTCGATACCTGCATTCTGTCGATAGGCAATTGAGCCTTGTCTGAACAAAACGAAAGACGGCGGTTTACCAATCGCAGCAGGGTAGAGAATGGCCATGTAAGCATCTTCTAAGCTATTAATTTTATTTCGATAGGGCCAATAGTACGCTTTCACATAGTCAAGTTGTTCAAGCGCGCCCATTCTCGCAAGAGTCTTTGTGTTCACTCCTAATGACTCTGCGGTAGAGGGCATAAATTGAATTAACCCTGTAGCCCCGCTTCCGGAACCATTTTTGATGCTTGGACTGAAAGTTTCAGCAGTTTCAAATGCCATGCACGCCATAAGATGATTAGGATTGATCTTTAGCTCTTTACTAATACGGATGACTTTAGATTTGAACTCTGGAGAAACTTTACCTCCCCACGCTACCGCGTTCTCGGGATCTGCAATCGAAGAGACCGTTGATGCGTCATGTTCTTCGACAATTTTAGAAAGTAGAGGAAGCGTTTGGCGTAGTCGATGGCTCGAACTCACCAAGCGAATTGATTTGGTAAGAAACTTGTCTTTTTTTTGGTGTAGTTTTTGGAACTTTACTAACTTATACAGTTGCTTATAAACCGTTTTCACAACGAAGCCGGATGTAGGGAACACTCCCAGAATGTAATCCATTTCCTACAAATTTAATATAAATATCAGCAACAGGAATTCTAGATGTGATCAATGTCACCATAAAAATTCTCAAATTCGATACACACCGATGTAAGTGGTCAATGTGTCTCCAACACGCTAGAAGTAAAAGTAAAGAGGCATTAAAAAGGTCTTACCAATTTTTTGGTAAGACCTAGGTTTACTGATTCTCGGATAAGCGAATGTATATTCTTACAGTTCAGCTTCCCGAACCAGTTCTGCAAGCGTCGACAAACGCTGCTCACTTTGTTTTACGTAAGGATTATTCGTATCCCAAGCATATCCAGCCAAAATCGCACTAATCATCTGTTTAATACGTGGATTCGGGTTTTGATAGAAAATCACATCTTGCAACGTGCCGTTGTACCAGCCTTCCACATAAGTGCGGAATGTGTTCACTCCCACCATTAAGCGTTGCGAGTACTCTTCTTGCCAATCAACCTTTTCACCATTCAGCTGACGAACCACGCAGTCCGCTGCAAACTCTGCCGATTTCATGGCGATAGTGACACCCGATGAAAATACAGGATCAAGAAACTCACCAGCATTACCAAGCAACGCGTAGTGCTCTGTCGCTAAACGTTTGACGTTAGCAGAATAGCCACCCAACTCGCCTGCTGGATTCGGGTAATTCGCGTTTCGCAATAAAGCAGCCAAACCCGGCTCTTCATTGGCTAACTGCTGCAACGCTGCAATCTTATCTTCTGGGTATTGTTCAAAAAATTCTGGCTCACCCACCACACCAAACGAACAGGTACCATTAGAGAATGGGATTAGCCAGTACCATACGTCGTGATTTTCAGGATGAACTGAAATTAAAATTTTGTTGCGATCGTATTCCGGCTCTTGGGGAGAGATATGATCTTCGATATGGGTAAAGATCGCTTTTCTAGGCGGAAGACAAGAAGGTTCTTCTAGCTCCAACAAGCGTGGCAAAACACGCCCAAAGCCACTTGCATCCAGCACAAAATCTGCTTCGATTTGATAAGCCTTCTTATTTGAGTCGAGCACTTCTAATCGAGACTTTTTCCCTTCAAACACTAGGTTGAGCAGCTCATGCTGATAACGAATCTCTACGCCTTGCTCTTCAGCGCTATCTGCCAATACTTTATCAAAGTTGGCACGTTGAACCTGAAACGTCGTGCCCGGTCCTGGTGTGTATTTGTTTGTAAAGTCGAACTGGGTGTATACGCCATTACGACGAAATGCAGCACCATCTTTATACTGGAAACCAAACTGCTTTACTGCATGAGTCATTCCTGCTTGTTCAACAACTTCCATACATGCAGGGAGTAGGCTTTCTCCTATGGAAAAACGTGGAAAAGTCGCTTTTTCTAAGACAACAACATCTATGCCACGCGATTTTAATAAGGCAGAAACGGTTGAACCTGATGGCCCCGCTCCTACGACAACAACTTGCTTGAGCTCTATTTTCATTCTGAATTTAGTTTGCTTGTAGTTTTAATAAGGTATGACCAAGGCCAATATTGTCGGTTCTTTCAACGACAGATAAACCTGCCGCTTCGACAATTTCTAAGAAATCATCACTGCGATAAAAGCGACTATTACCGTTAGCTAAACAGGTAAAATAAAGAGAAGTGGCATTAAGGCTATAGGAAGCTCCCGCGTATTTTTGAGCATCCCAAAACAGCTCCAATACGTAAATAGTATCTCCCTTCGTTAACTGGGCTTTAACTTTTTTAAGGATATTGAGGATCTCAATTGGGGAAAAGCAATCCAAGAACTGGCTCATCCACCATACGTCAGCATGCTCAGGCAATGTTTGTGCTTTATCAAGCATGTTTGCAGGGTATGGACGTACACGCTCGACGAACTGGTTTTCTGAAACATTCTTTATCGCTACTTCTAATTGCTGCGGTAAATCAACAATCGTCACTTGAACGTCAGGGTCATGTTTACAACACTGAATCGCCCATTTTCCCGTATTTCCGCCAATATCCACAAGATGCTTTGGCTTCCTTGCAAATACCTCTTTAAGCAGAAGTGGGAACGAGCGATCCGAATAGAAATGATCGAACTTAAACCAGCTCTGTTTGGCTTGTTCTGGTAACGTCGATAGACCTTGATAAATGGTCTCCCAATTGCCCAACTCTTTCAAACCTGACGGTTTACCTTCTTGAATTGCTTCCGTCAAATGCATCATCGCGGCGTAACAAACATCTGCCGTAAAATCCATGTTTGCATTCGTCATACCATCATGAAGAAGGTAAAAACCAAGGTTTGCAAGCGAATAGTTAGGTCGTTCCCATAAAACAATATGCGCACTAATCGCCATATCCAACAGTACTTTAACACCATATTCTGATACTCCCGTTTTCTCGGCAATATCTGTGGCACTCATGCCTTGAGCGCCAGCGCTGTCTAAAGCGGCTAAAATACCTAAATCTCGAAGCGTTTTGGCGGTCTGGAACACGATTGGTGCAAAAGATAACTTCTGAGCTTCTGTCTTCGCTTCAAAAGCATTAAAAGGGTCATTATTTTGATTTAACACGGAAAAACCTAACTGCAATTAATAGTTTTATTGTTGAGATTGATTGCCCAACAATGCAATAGCTCGCTGAATATCAACATTCAAGTTGTTTACCCAACGATTGTAATTGCGGTGGATTTTGCCATCACTTGCTTTGAGATTTACTGAGTTGAGATAAATAATTGAGTAATATTTATTATTGTATGGGATTTTTACTTCTGCAGAGTGTTTACGAACGTGGATTTTTGCAATAAGAACACCAGGGCTTACTTCTTCGATCGTCCAGCCTCGGTTAGTTGCTGATTGCACTATGGCCATTTTTACTTGTTTATTTTGAAGATCATAAGCAACTGGAGTATCCTCCACATTCATTACAGGTTGTACTCGTCCACAACCAACAAGAAGCAAAGTTAATAATAACGAGACATACAGCTTAAAACGCGACATGATAATTTCCTTTTTATTGTGAATTTGGGTCAACCCCAATTTGTATCGAGCTGTAAAATAAACAATTTAACCCAATATGCCAAACTCGAAGATCAACATTTCGTTCAATATTGATGCGTGGACAGCGAATTCATTCGGTTTATCCGAATCCAATGAATGGAAACAATGGGCAACAGAGATAAAATGGCCAGAAGATGGCAAAATCAATGTTGCAAATATTCCTGCGATGATGCGCAGAAGAATGAGCCCACTCAGTAAACTGGCGGTACAAACTGCAATCGAAATGCTTAATCAACATCAAGTTGATTACCTTGTATTTTCAAGCCGTCATGGTGAACTGCATCGCAGCGTCGCACTAGTTGAAGATATAATTAATGGAGAAGAGGCGTCTCCGATGGCTTTTTCTCAATCGGTGCACAATACCGCCGCAGGGCTTGCCACTATCGCAACTAAACAACCCATTCCCCTAACTTCTATCGCTGCGGCAGAAAACACATTCCAAAGCGCAATATTAGAAGCATGGCTGTTTTTGTCCGACAATCCTGACAAAAAAGTACTGCTTGTTGATTTTGATGAGCCTATGCCTGACTCTTATTTAGAATATGAAAACCAACAATACCAAGGGTTTGGACTTGGCTTAATACTTTCTCATGGAGACAAGTTCGCGATACAAAGCTCCATAAACGCAGAACGTTCCGGTCATCCTCTTCCTCAAGGTTTAGTATTTTTGCAACAATACTTGTTAGATAAAAGCCAGTGGACTATTCACGCTCCGAAACAAATTTGGGAATGGCACAAAAAATGACTCGCTTAAATCAGTATTGGCGTGTGCTAGCAACAGGCTTTTGTTTTTCAGTATTTGGGTTAGGTGGTTTAGTACTGAGCTTCATTGTTATTCCGACCATTCGTATTTTTGTTTCAGACCAAACGGAACGCGAATATAAAGTTCAAGGTGCGATTCGATATTCATTCAACACATTTTGTAAATTGATGAAGTTGAGTGGCGCAATCGATTATCAAATTATTGGTGCCGATATTCTTCAACAAGATCGTAATTGTTTAATTGTTGCCAACCACCCTAGTTTAATCGATTACGTTCTCATTGCTTCACAATTAAATCGCTGCGACTGTTTAGTAAAATCGGCAATATGGTCGAATCCTTTTATGAAGCACATCGTAAAAGCAGCCGGATATATTCCCAATGAAGCACCGGATGATTTATTAGCACTTTGTGATGAACGATTTAACAAAGGCAACGTGTTGCTTATATTTCCTGAAGGAACAAGAACAACACCAGGTGTAGAGCCGAAATTACAACGCGGTGCAGCACAAATTGCGGTAAGAACAGAACGAGATTTAAGAGTTGTCCATATTACGGTAACGCCAAGTTTCCTCACAAAAGAGAAAAAATGGTATCAAGTACCGGCAACAAAGCCCTTTTTCAGGGTTGAAGTTAAGGATAAAGTTGAGATTACCCCCTTTATAAAGCAAACTACGTCGCCGACAATAGCGGCGCGACGCTTACAACAGCACCTAGCTGAAAACATTTTTCCAGAAAACTTTTATTAATAAGCAGGTCCCAGTGGAACAGTTACACAACGACATTAAGCAACTTATTATTGATGCTTTAAACCTTGAAGATTTAACCGTAGATGATATTGAAACGGATGCACCACTTTTTGGTGATGGACTTGGCTTAGATTCTATCGACGCGCTTGAGCTTGGACTCGCAATAAAAAAACAATACAACATCGTTATTGATGCCGACGACTCAAATACGCGCGAACACTTTGCGTCTGTAGCAAATCTAGCGAAATACGTTTCTTCTCAAACTAATGAATAAGTTGTAGGTATATTCATGACTGATGTAAATAAAGATCAAGTATTTGAACAAGTTAAAGATGCGCTTGTTGAGCTGTTCGAAATTGACGCAGCCGACATTCAATCAGATGCGCACTTATACCAAGATCTCGATCTTGATAGCATTGACGCCGTTGATTTGGTCGTACACCTACAGAATGTCACTGGCAAAAAAATCAAGCCAGCAGAGTTTAGTGCAGTAAGAACCGTTGACGATGTGGTTAACGCTGTTACTGAGTTATTGAAGGAAAGTTAATGCGCCAATTGCTGACTGGTCTGTCTGCAATTGTACTGCTTGCCTACCCCTTCGCCGTCTATTTCGGTATAGATAAATTTGGCTTGAACTTAGTTGGGGGCTTGTTAATTGCTGCGTTACTTTTGCGTGTTTTCGTCGCAAATAAGACCCCACTAAAAGAGTTTAAATTCTTGGCGCTCGCTACGGGCGCTGTTGGCATTGTCCTAATTACGCTTGGCATGGTGTTTAAACAACATGGGTGGCTTCAGTTTTACCCTGTCGTTGTCAATGTATGTATGCTGTGTGTGTTTGGACTGAGCTTAAAACAGCCGCAATCGATCATAGAGAGGCTTGCTCGCTTGCAAGAACCCGACCTTCCGGCTAGTGGCGTGGCTTACACTCGCAAAGTGACGATGGTTTGGTGCGCCTTTTTTACGCTCAACGCTGCCGTTGCACTCTATACCTGTTTCCTACCAGTAAAAATATGGACGCTTTATAACGGCCTCATCAGCTACTTACTTGCTGGTGGCTTGTTCGCTGGAGAATGGATCGTGCGTCAATTTGTTCGAAAGGAACACTAATCGTATGAATACAACGTATTCGAGCTTTACCTCCCTTGCGACCTTGTTCATCGCAGAGAGGTCTGAGCAATCCCCAGTCTCTTACGATCGCGACACGGTTATCACGTGGGGTGATTTCCAGCAGCACGTCGCAACACTTGCTCAGCAGTTAGAAACCCAACCAACGCAAAACATTGCGTTGTGTTTTGGCAACAGCTACCTGTTTGCCGTTGGCTTTTTTGCTTGTTGTTATACAGGAAAATCCATTGTATTACCTGGTAATTACCAACTAGAAGCACTCAAAGAGCTCAGTGAGCACTACGATTTGTTGCTGCATGATGCCGATGTCTCGGTTCCAGAATTGGTGAGCTCGCTTTTGATCGAAGCTCAATCATTGCTAGAAACCACCGTGATTAACGAGCCAGAGGCCAAACAACCTTATTTTTGGCGTGAATTAAACCTGGCAGAAATACCAGTAACGCTATTTACTTCGGGTTCAAGCGGCACACCAAAAGCCATTGCAAAAACGCTGAAACAGCTCGATATCGAAGTTGCTATTCTAGATAACCTGTGGGGCGACACGGTTGCCAGCACACGCGTTGAAAGCACCGTCTCTCATCAGCACATTTACGGCTTGCTGTTTCGTGTATTGTGGCCTTTGTGTTCTGCACGTCCATTTTCAGCACACAACCTAGAGTTCCCTGAGCAAATTGTCCATCACGCCGATGTTGACACCACGCTAGTAAGCAGCCCTGCGTTACTAAAACGACTCAGTGAAGAGCATAATCCGGTTGCGATTCGGTGCGTATTTTCTTCTGGTGGCCCCCTGCCAAACCAAGCCGCGCAACACAGCCAGCTGTTGTTTGGGTCACTTCCTATTGAAGTTTTTGGCAGCACAGAAACCGGCGGCATCGCTTACCGTCAGCAGCACGTAGCCAGCACTCCCTGGACGTTATTCCCTGGTATTGAAGCCGAGCTTAACCATGAAAATTGTTTAAAGCTCCGCTCGCCACACATTGATGAAAACACTTGGTACCAAACTGCGGATGAATGCTATTTCCATGATAGTATTTCTTTTGAATTGCGTGGACGCACTGACCGAATCGTCAAAGTCGAAGAAAAGCGTGTTTCCCTTGTCGAAGTGGAAAAACGTTTAGATCAATTGCCGTGGGTTCAAGAAAGCGTGGTGATCCCAATGGAAGAATCTGGTCGTCTCACGTTAGTCTCGATCATCGTACTTAACGATCAAGGCAGCGATGTGCTTAATGAACTTGGTAAAGGCAAATTTTGGCTTGAGCTTCGCAAGGCACTGCGCAATTGGCTAGAACCGATCGCTATCCCGAGAAAATTCCGAGTGGTCGACGAAATTCCCTTGAACAGCCAAGGCAAACGCCAAGTTGCTGAAATTGAAAAACTATTCCAATAAAGCTAGTAACATGGATAAAAGAAAACCAACTATTCAGAATATTGAAGTGAGTGACCATACCGCGGAGCTGTCGCTGCGAGTGGATGCTGACATCTTAGATTTCCAAGGTCATTTCAATCACTTCCCTCTTTTACCCGGCGTCACTCAAATTGATTGGGCGCTGTTCTACGCCGTTCAACATTTGAATACTCCCAAGGTATTTAAAGGAATGGAAGTCATCAAATTTCAAGAGCCGATTCTACCAAACGCAGCCGTTTGCCTCTCACTCTCTTGGGACAATGAGCGCGAGAAATTGACCTTTAAGTACACATCGAAAAACGGTGAAACCTTGGTGACTCACTCTTCAGGCAAAATGAAACTGGGTGAGTCACGTGAGTGATTATCGCCCCTGCTTTTTAATTCCTTGCTACAACCACGGCAGCACAATTGCAGACGTGGTTGCGTCGTTATCCTCTTTCGCTTTGCCAGTGCTGGCCGTTGACGACGGCAGCAATGAAGACACCAAACAAGCGCTTTCTGCTTTGAGTGAACAAGGGCTGATAAAACTGATTAGTTTGAGTGAAAACCAAGGCAAAGGTGGCGCGGTGATGGCAGGCCTACATCAAGCTCACCAACTTGGTTTTACGCACACCATTCAAATCGACGCAGACGGTCAACACGACCTAGAAGCATTGCCGAAATTGCTCAGCGCCAGCGAAACAAAACCAGATAACCTGATTTCGGGCCAACCGATATACGACGAGAGCGTACCTAAATCCCGTTTGTATGGTCGCTACGCTACGCACGTGTGGGTGTGGATAGAAACCTTGTCACTGTCTATCAAAGACAGCATGTGCGGTTTTCGCGCCTACCCAGTGGCGAAAACGGTCGCCGTGTTGAACAAGTACAGTATCGGCAAACGCATGGATTTTGATATCGAAATTCTAGTGCGAATGTACTGGGAAGGCGTCGACATTGATTTTGTTCCAACGCGCGTGATCTACCCTGAAGGTGGCATTTCCCACTTCGACGCATTGTGGGATAACGTCAAGATAAGCTGGATGCACACTCGCCTATTTTTTGGCATGTTGCCGCGCATTCCTTCGCTACTCGCCAGAAAGCGCCAAAACACAGATGACAGTAATGCCCACTGGTCGAAACGAAAAGAACAAGGCACGATTTTAGGCATCAAAACCTTACTCGCGGTTTACCGCTTGTTCGGCAGAAAAGCGTTTGACCTGATTTTAAAATTAGTCATGCGCTACTACCACTTCACGGGTAAATCTGCCCGTGAAGCGTCTGAGATTTACCTGCAAAACTTGCAGTACTACGCAACGCAGCAGAGCATCGCACTACCAAAACAGTTGGACAGCTATCATCATCTGCTTTCTTTTGGGCGAACCATGCTCGACAAACTGGCAGCATGGCAAGGTGACTTTAACGTCGATAACCTAACCATTCACGGCCAGCATCATTTCGAAGAGATGGCGCAGAAAAAACAAGGCGTGCTCATTTTAGGCTCGCACCTTGGCAATATCGAACTCTGCCGTGCGCTTGGTCGTCGACACTCTCATGTCAAAATCAATGCCTTGGTATTTACCCAACACGCTGAACAATTTAATGCGGTAATGAAGGCGGTAAACCCAAATTCGGAACTGAATCTGATTCAAGTCAGCTCAATGGGACCAGACACCGCGATTCTGCTTCAACAAAAAATCGAGCAAGGCGAATGGGTGGTGATCGTTGGCGATCGCACTTCCACCTGCAAAGAAAATCGTGTCGTTTGGGCAGATTTTCTTGGTAAACCTGCACCATTCCCGCAAGGCCCATTCATGCTAGCCTCGGTATTAAAAGCGCCGGTTTACTTACTCTTCGGCCTACGCGACGATGAAGCGAACACTCCGCATTTTAATGTGTACTTTGAACACTTTAGTGACCAAGTCACGCTACCACGCAAGGAGCGTCAGCAGGCACTAGAACGCGTTGTTCAACAGTACGCACAAAGATTAGAACACCACACACTGCAAGCGCCGTTACAGTGGTACAACTTTTTTAACTTCTGGACTTTAAGTAATCAGCCACATGACAAACAACAATAATCACAACATCACTTTTGGTGCCCAATCTTTAACCATCGAAGATGTCGTTGCCATTGCTCAAGGTGCAAAGGCACACATGAACACCTCGCCAGAATTTACCGCGAAAATTGATCGTGGCGTGGCGTTTCTGGAACGATTACTGAAGGAAGAAGGCGTTATTTACGGCGTGACCACGGGTTACGGCGATTCATGTACTGTGGCGATTCCACCCGCTCTTGTGGATGAACTTCCGTTGCACCTTACACGCTTCCATGGTTGTGGCTTAGGTCAAATCCTTTCTCATGAGCAAGCTCGTGCGGTGCTGGCAACACGTTTATGTTCATTGTCGCAAGGCGTATCTGGCGTGTCTCACGATCTGTTGAACCAAATCGTTACGCTTATCAACCACGACATTGCGCCGCGTATTCCACAAGAGGGCTCGGTGGGCGCAAGTGGCGATTTAACGCCTCTGTCTTACCTAGCGGCGACCTTAATTGGCGAACGTGAAGTGCTTTACAAAGGTGATGTGCGACCAACACAAGAAGTGTTTGCAGAGCTGGGCATTGAGCCAATTCGCCTAAAACCAAAAGAAGGTTTGGCGTTAATGAACGGTACATCCGTGATGACTGCCCTCGCCTGTCTTGCCTACAAACGCGCAGAATACCTAGCTCAGCTTTGCACCAAGATTACCGCGATGGTCTCTGTGGGTATGCAAGGTAATGACTTCCACTTTGATGAAGCGTTGTTTGCGGTAAAGCCTCACCCTGGTCAACAGCAAGTTGCGGCTTGGCTGCGTGATGATCTCAATGCTGAGCGTCCGCCACGCAATAGCGACCGACTGCAAGATCGCTACTCGCTGCGTTGTGCGCCACACGTAATTGGCATGGTGCAAGACTCACTGCCTTGGCTACGTCAATTGATTGAGAATGAACTAAATAGTGCCAACGACAATCCAATTATCGATGGCGACAACGAGCGCGTTCTGCACGGCGGTCACTTCTACGGTGGTCATATCGCAATGGCGATGGATACGTTGAAAGTGAACATTGCCAACTTAGCTGATTTGCTGGACCGTCAGATGGCGCAACTGATGGATTACAAGTTCAATAACGGCCTGCCGTTTAACTTAACCGGTGCAGAAGGCGAGCGTAAACCGATCAACCACGGCTTTAAAGCGGTTCAGATTGGTATCTCAGCTTGGACGGCAGAAGCGTTGAAAAACACCATGCCAGCGAGCGTTTTTTCTCGCTCAACCGAATGTCACAACCAAGACAAAGTGAGCATGGGCACCATTGCGGCTCGTGATTGCTTACGCGTACTTGAGTTAACAGAGCAAGTTGCTGCGGCTTCACTCCTAGCAAGCGTTCAAGCGGTTGAGATACGTCGTCGTCATAACGAATTGGACGAACACCACATGAGTCAGAGTTTGCGAGTAATTCGTGACGCCGTGCTGAGCGAGTTTGAGTTTGTGATTGAAGATCGCCCATTGGAACAAGATTTGCGTCATTTCATTGAACGCATTCAGCAACGTCATTGGCCACTCTACGCGGAGGTATAATGCAAGAGCAGGTTCTCTACCCATTAGAAGCGGAGGTGACTATGGTCACCTCATTCCAAGATGCTGACCCGATGGGCGTGATATATCACGGCAACTTCTTTCGGTATTTTGAAGAAGCGCGTCGTGTGCTGATGGAGAAGATCCAATACAGCTATCGCGATATGCAAGACTCTGGGTATATGTGGCCGATCATCGACACGCGCGTTAAATACGTCAAGGCGATTCCGTTTAATCACACCATTCGCATTACCGCGCAACTCACGGAGTGGGAAAACCGCTTGCGTGTGGATTACGTGATTTACGACGCCGAAACGAATCAACGTATGTGCAAAGCGCATACAACGCAAGTCGCCGTATACATTGAAAAGCAAGAGATGTGCTTTGTTTCTCCAGCAGTCTTTTTAGATAAAGTAGAGCAATGGCACAACCATGGGAGCCTGAACTAATGCAAAAGTGGTTACTCTCTTTTTTGTTGATATTTTCTGTTCCAGCACTGGCCACACCGACAGCAAACGTAACGGATTTGGCATCGCTTCAACAGCAGTTGTCTCAGCATGAAATCGTACGCGGAGATTTTACGCAGCAGCGTCATCTGGAAATGTTTAGTCAACCTTTAACCTCTAAAGGTCAGTTCACACTGAGCAAAACACATGGCTTGTTGTGGCAACAAACTGAACCTTTCGCAGTCAATTTGGTATTGACGGAAAACAAACTTCGTCAGACTTTTGCCGACCAAGCTCCGAAAACGATTTCTGCTGAAGAAAACCCAATGGCGTTCTACTTTAGCCATGTGTTTTTATCCGTGTTCCACGGGGATACTTCTGCACTGCAAGAACAATTCACACTCGATTTTTCAGTTGAGAACAATCAATGGCAGCTCGTTTTAGTGCCAAAACAGTCGCCATTAAATGCGGTGTTTCAATCCATCACTCTTTCCGGTAAAACGCACATTGATCGCCTAACCCTACAAGAGCTGCGTGGCGATAAGACCGAAATCACGTTTACGAACCAGACCTCTCTACCTCAGGAACTCACGGATGCCGAAGACGCTCAATTCCGTTTCTAAACTCAGTCTTGGCACTCATACCTTTGCTCTGGTTTGGCTCAATCTCGTTGTTTTAGCGGGCGCGTTGCTACTCAAACAATGGGTTTGGAGCGCAGAATCTCCGATTGAGACCAACATTTTAAAACTGTTGCCGAAGAACCAACAAAACCCAGTGGCAGAGCAAGCCTTTGAGTCGGTCTCGGCAAGTATGAGCGACAAAGTCATTTTCGTGATCACAGCGCCGGACAAAAATGCCCTTTTTGCAGCGGCCACTGAATTTGATAAGGGGTTACGACAAAGTAATCATTTTCGCGATGTGGTGGGAAAAATCTCACCTCAAGAGCAGCAAGCTTGGGCGAGTTACTACTTTAAGCACCGTTTCCAATTGCTGACGCCTGAACAACGAGAGCGTTTAAGCCAAAATCCAGAACAGCAAGTGCAGCATGTGATTCAGTCGCTGTACAACCCGTTTTCTGGAGTGACCGGGCAAGAGTTACAAAATGATCCTTTCTTGCTATTTCGTGATTATTTGAGCCAAGTTACCCAGCAATCGTCCTCTTTCCGATTGGATAACGGCTATCTGTCCGTCGAAAAAGACGGTGCTCAATACTTGCTTATTACTGCCGAGCTAAAAGACTCGCCTTATAGCCTAACTGGGCAACTTGCAGTCCCTGATATTCAAGCGCTAGAACAAGGCGTCGCGCAGAAATATGGCGCTGAAGTCGCACATACTGGCGTTCTATTTTACGCTGACTTTGGTACGCAAAGTGCAAAATCGGAGATCAGCACCATCGGTGTATTCTCTCTACTCGGTATCATTGCATTGTTCTTGCTGGTCTTTCGGAGTGTGATGCCGCTGTCCCTAGCACTGCTTTCCATCACCATTGGTCTGCTCGTTGCTTTGTCCGTTACGACGTGGATTTTTGGAAAAGTCCATCTGTTCAGTTTAGTGTTTGGCGCAAGTTTAATCGGCGTGTCTATCGACTACGCATTCCACTACCTAACCGAACGTCTTGCGGCGGGAAATGAATGGGATAGCGAGCAAGGATTAAAGCATATTTTCATAGCTATCACACTTGGCTTAATCACCAGTTTGATCGGCTATTTGGGCATGTTAGTGGCACCGTTTCCAGGTTTGCAGCAGCTTGCGCTGTTTTCATCCATTGGTCTGATTGCTGCTTACATCACCGTGGTGGCTTGGTATCCGATACTGGCTCGTAACCCATCGCGATCCATTTCGAACTTACCAGGACAATCACTGTTGGCGAAATGGTTAACGCTTTGGAATCAACCTCGAATTAAAGTCGGATTACCGATGTTATGTGTGGTTGCGAGTGGCTTTTTCTTGCTGCAATTGAACTACGATGACGACATTCGTCTGCTGCAAACGATGCCGAAAGATCTCAAGCAGCAAGAAACCTTGATTACGACGCTCAGTGGCATGCAATCTTCGCAGCAAATGTTGGTCGTTACCGCCGACGATGACGAAAGCCTAATGAAAAAGCTGGAGTCTTTGACACCAACTTTAGAAGCGTGGAAAGCGGAAAGCACCATCGAAAGCTACCAGAGCCTGAGCCGCTACTTGAGCTCAGTGGAACGTCAGCAACAAGACTATCAATTGATTCGCGATCTTTACGCGACACAATCCAGCCCACTTACTTCCGGGTTGGGCTTAAGTAAAAAGCCCAAAATGGACGCCGACTTTATCCCTGTTACGGTTGAACAGTACTTGCAAAACCCGGTATCAGCGCCTGTACGTTTTCTTCATTTGGGTAAAATTAAAGAAAAATCGGCAACGGTTGTGGTGTTAAACCAATTGCAAGACTCCGCTGTTGTTAAGGCATTTGCCAAATCACAGTCTGATGTTGTTTACCTAAACAAAGCTGAAGAAATATCCGCCCTATTTGGTGAATACCGAATCAAAATCATGGAGCTATTGGCAGCCGCCAGTGCTGTGATCTTTCTGGTATTAATCAAGCGGTACGGTCTGCAACACAGTTGGCGAGTTTTACTGCCATCATTGATTGCTTGCGCCTGCGGTCTTGCAACTGCTGTCGCGATGGGAACAACATTAAACCTGTTCAACTTGCTTGGCTTGGTGCTCATTCTTGGTATCGGGATCGATTACACTCTGTTCTTTGCCGAGAAAGCCCGCAGTGTGAGCACACTATTGGCGATCACCCTTTCGGCAATGACCACTGTGTTGTCATTTGGGTTGCTGTCACTCAGCCAAACTCACGCGATTCACAGTTTCGGCATTACGGTGTTAAGTGGTATTTTTGTCGCTTGGCTGCTCTCTCCGATTGCAATTAAAACAGAGGAAACGACGTCATGATTTTCAATCACGCCTTTCGCTGCGCGACGTTATTCGCACTGAGCCTGTTTTTAAGTGCATGCAGCTTGGTCCCTCACCAATCGACGCCTCAGGTCGACATTGCCGAGCACACCCAAGTTAGCTTACCCACTCCCGCAAGCTTGGGCTATCAGTTGTCTGCCAGTCAGTTAATTACGGCTTCTTGGGCAATAGATGGTAAAACCAAATCTGAGCAACTTCCGGTACAACTGCAAGTGATCAACAACGAAGTGGTGCTGGCAGGCTTCTCATCCTGGGGGACGAGAGTACTCTCACTGTCTTACGATGGAGAACAAATTCAAACCGAAGTGCTCAACGGTTTACAAGGTTCGCTACCGCAGCCAGAACAGGTATTATTTAACCTGATGATCACGCTCTGGCCGAGTTCCGCTTGGGAAGGGTCGTTAAATGAGGTAAGGTGGCGAATTATTGATAAAAATAATTCTCGCGCCATCTTTGATAGCGACGGTGAAAAGATCATTGAGATTCAATACAGCTCGTCTAACAAGTTAGAGGGTAAGATTGATTTTCATCACCTCAAACATCAGTTTTCAATTTCTATTCAAACACTGCAACATCAGATTAATTAAGAACAATTTAGAATAACAATATGCCTATTCGCTCTTCTCAACCTTTGTATATTCAGGCCTGTGGCTTTCACTCTGCCATGGGACAAGATGATGCGCTCATCCATCAGTGTTTATCGGGAGCGAAGCCATCCAACATGGTGGTTGACCGAGATATTTTAAATTCAGGCCGCCAAACAGTAATCGGTCGAATTGCACAGACGTTACCGCAATTACCGACCGCACTCAGCCAGTTTGATACGAGAAACAACCGCCTCGCACTTTCGGCTTTGCTGCAAATCGAAGGCGACGTGCGTGACGCCATTGCTAAATATGGTCGTGACCGTATCGCAGTCGTGATCGGCACCAGCACATCTGGCATTTCAGATGGCGAAATCGCATTTGGTGAAAAGCTGGCAAAGGGTAATTTTCCTGCCGACTACCATTACACCAAACAAGAGCTTGGCAACTGCAGCGATTTTATTGCCGCCTACTTTGATTTGAGCGGCCCACATTACTCAGTTTCAACCGCCTGTTCTTCTAGTGGCCGTGTCTTTTTAACCGCGCAACGCCTGATTCGCTCTGGCATTGTTGATGCGGTTATTGTGGGTGGTGTGGATACCATTTGTCGCCTCACACTAAACGGCTTTAACGGTTTAGAAGCTCTATCCGATACCCTTTGTAAGCCGTTTGACCAACATCGCAACGGCATCAATATCGGTGAAGCCGCAGCATTAATGTTGCTAAGCAAAACACCTGCGCCCGTTGCTCTTCTCGGAGCTGGCGACAGCTCAGACGCACACCATATTTCCGCACCACATCCAGAAGGGTTAGGCGCAGAAGAAGCGATGAAAAAAGCGTTGGCCAATGCAGGACTTACAGCGCAAGACATTGGTTACATCAACGCGCATGGCACAGCAACGCCGTTAAACGATGCGATGGAAAGCAAAGCCATTCATCGCTGCTTTGGTGACTCCGTTCCCGTAAGCTCGACAAAGCCACTTACCGGACACACATTAGGCGCAGCAAGTGCAACGGAAGCCGCGATCGCTTGGCATATTCTCAAGTACAACCTTGATTTGCCAATACAACACTGCGAAACCAAGGCAGACGATATCCATATATCGTTAGTTGAGACGCCAACCAAACTGGGTAACAAAGCGATTCTCAGCAACTCTTTTGCTTTTGGTGGCAATAATATTAGTCTTATTTTTGGTTACGCTCATGACTAAACTTCCTCCCATCGAACAACTTTTGCCACACGACAAACCAATGATCTTGGTTGATCGTGCTTTGGATGTTCAACAAGATACGATTCACTGCCAGGTTGATATCGTAGAACACAACCCGTTCTTCGACTCAGCCTCTCAAACTGTGCCAGCTTACGTTGGCATTGAGTTTATGGCGCAATCTGTCGCGGCGTGGTCTGGTTACCACGCATTAATGAAAGAACAAGCGCCACCGATTGGCTTTTTGCTTGGTAGCCGTCGATACACGTCTGAATGCGATGCGTTTTCTCGCGGACAGGTGCTCGATGTGTATGCTGAAAAAGTTATGGAAGATAACGGTATGGCGGTTTTTTCAGCCCGTATTGAGCTACAAGGAACTGTTGTAGCGACTTGCCAATTGAACGTTTACGTTCCATCAGAAGAAAAATTACAAGAAATGAAAATCAGGAGTCAACAATGACCCGACAAGTCCTCGTTACAGGTGCCAGCAAAGGCATCGGTAAAGCCATTGCCGTTCAATTAGCCAAAGATGGTTTCCAAGTCATTGTCCATTACATGGGCGATCAACAAGGCGCGCAAGACACCCTAAACACCATCGAACAGCATGGTGGTAGCGGTCGTCTTATCCAATTCGACATCAGTGACCGTGCAGATTGTCGTGAGAAGCTAGAAGCCGATATCGCCGAACACGGCGCTTACTATGGCGTCGTAAACAACGCTGGCATCACAAAAGATACCGCTTTCCCTGCGATGACCGAAGAAGAATGGGATGGTGTAATTCATACCAACTTAGATAGCTTCTACAACGTTCTTCACCCTTGTGTTATGCCAATGGTGCAAAAGCGCAAAGGAGGCCGAATTGTTACCCTTGCATCAGTCTCTGGCCTAATGGGGAATCGTGGTCAAACTAACTACAGCGCAGCGAAAGCGGGCGTAATTGGTGCAACAAAATCACTCGCTCTTGAACTGGCAAAACGCAAAATTACCGTAAACTGCGTTGCTCCAGGGCTTATCGGCACAGGCATGGTAGACGAACACGTGAAAGAACACGCGATGCCGCAAATTCCTTTGCGCCGCATGGGAGAGCCAGAAGAAGTTGCTGGTTTAGTCAGTTACCTTATGTCTGACATCGCAGGCTATGTAACTCGCCAAGTCATTTCGGTAAACGGAGGCCTAGTATGAGCCGTCGAGTTGTTGTAACCGGAATGTCAGGCGTGACTGCGTTTGGTAACGATTGGCAATCTGTCGAACCAAAACTGCGTGACTGCCAGAACGCGACGCAATACATGCCTTCTTACGAACAGTATGATGGTTTGAACACCAAGCTCGCGGCACCAATTTTAGATTTTGAACTGCCAAAGCACTACAAGCGCAAGCAAGTACGCGGCATGGGGCGTGTTTCCAAATTGGCGACCGTCGCAACAGAAAACGCACTAAGCCAAGCAGGTTTGATTGGTAACGACGTGCTAACCAACGGTCAAACGGGTATCGCATACGGCTCATCAACAGGCAGTACCGACGCAATCGGTGCATTTGGTGTCATGCTAAATGAGAAAACCACTAAAGCGATCACCGCAACGACTTACGTGCAGATGATGCCGCATACTACGGCAGTGAACGTTGGTCTATTTTTCGGTTTGAAAGGCCGAGTGATCCCAACCAGCAGTGCATGTACTTCTGGCAGCCAAGCAATCGGCTATGCCTACGAAGCGATCAAACACGGCTACCAAACGGTGATGGTTGCTGGTGGCGCTGAAGAATTGTGCCCAACGGAATCTGCTGTCTTCGATACCCTTTTTGCCACCAGTCTGAAGAATGAAGACCCGAAAAGCACACCAAGACCTTATGACTCCGATCGCGATGGTTTGGTGATTGGTGAAGGTGCGGGAACGCTAGTTCTGGAAGAGTACGAACACGCCGTCGCTCGTGGCGCGAAAATCTATGCAGAAATCATCGGTTTTGCCAGCAACTGTGATGCCGCACACGTCACTCAACCACAGATGGAAACCATGCAAATCTGTATGGAAATGGCTTTGCAAAACGCGGGGATTCCTGCTGAGAAGATCGACTATGTATCTGCTCACGGCACTGCCACCGACCGCGGCGATATTGCGGAAAGCAACGCAACAGCGAATGCTCTGGGCAAAGTGCCAATAAGTTCACTCAAGAGCTACTTTGGCCACACACTAGGCGCCTGTGGCGCGATTGAAGCGTGGCTAGGTTTAGAAATGATGCACACAGGCTGGTTCAACCCAACGCTCAACCTAAAAAACCTCGACGAGCAATGTGGTGATTTAGACTACATCGCCGGACAAGGCCGAGAGCTGGACGTGAAATATTTGATGAGTAACAACTTCGCCTTTGGCGGCATCAACACCTCCATCATCTTTAAAAAGATGTAATGCCCTTAGTAAATGCAAAAGCGCTGGTTAACCAGCGCTTTTTTGTTGGTGGCTATCCAGATTGCTAGAAATTGCAATGGCTAGAATGCCATTCAAAAGTTGTAGATAGAGTGGCAATTACAGCCAAAAACCTAAAAACGACAAAGCCCCGACAACTCAAAGAGTTATCGGGGCTTTTGAATAAATGGCACGCCCTATTGGATTCGAACCAATGACCACATCCTTAGAAGGGACGTGCTCTATCCAGCTGAGCTAAGGGCGCGCTACAGGGACAGGATTATACGAGTTCAAACGGGTAAATCAACGGGTTTTCATAACATTCTGATCTGAATGCCTAAAAAAAGTCCATTAAAACGCTTAATGTTCAAAAACACCACAAAGCAAACGTTTGCGTATGGATGTTGATAAGAAATTCTGCGACAATGCGCCGCAGATAATCTGCCTTCTTAATTTATAAGGAAAGTCATGACTGCTCAAAATATAGACGGAACTCTCATTTCCCAAACTGTTCGATCCGAAGTGGCTGCACGTGTTAAAGCACGTGTTGAAGCTGGGCTACGTGCTCCTGGTTTAGCAGTGGTTCTAGTTGGTGAAGATCCTGCTTCTCAAGTTTATGTCGGTAGCAAACGCCGCGCATGTGAAGAAGTTGGGTTTGTTTCTAAGTCTTTTGACCTTCCTGCGTCTAGCTCAGAAGAAGAGTTACTAGCGCTGATTGATGAATTAAACAACGATGATGAAATTGACGGCATTCTAGTGCAATTACCCCTTCCTGCAGGTATAAACACAACACATGTTTTAGAGCGCATTCACCCAGAGAAGGACGTGGATGGCTTCCACCCTTATAACGTTGGCCGTCTTGCGCAACGTATTCCAAAGCTTCGCTCTTGCACGCCAAAGGGCATCATTACCCTACTCGACCGTTACAACATTGAGCTACGTGGTAAACATGCGGTTGTGGTTGGCGCATCAAACATTGTTGGTCGTCCAATGACACTTGAGCTGCTGCTTGCGGGCTGCACAACAACAACATGTCACCGTTTTACCAAAGACCTAGAGAGTCATGTGCGTCAAGCTGACGTTGTCGTGGTTGCGGTTGGTAAACCTAACTTCATCCCTGGAGAATGGATTAAAAAAGGCGCAGTGGTGGTCGATGTCGGTATTAACCGTCTTGATTCAGGTAAACTAGTTGGCGACGTGGAATACGACAAAGCACGTGAAAGTGCGAGCTTTATTACTCCTGTTCCTGGTGGCGTTGGCCCAATGACCGTCGCAAGTTTAATTGAGAACACGATGCTCGCTTGCGAACAGTTCCACACAGACAAATAACGTAAATTTCAGATACGAAAAAGGCTCCGCAAGGAGCCTTTTTGCTAATTGTTGATATCTATTTCAATTACAGACTTAAAATCACGCCCGCAATAGAAGCGCTCATTAAGTTCGCCATGACACCAGCGATAATCGCACGGAAACCATGCTTAGAAACAAATGCACGCTTTTCTGGTACCAAAGAGCCCAACCCTCCAATCAGCATCGCCATGCTTGAGATATTTGCAAAGCCACACAAAGCAAACGTCACGATTGCTTGTGAGTGTTCACTAAGTTGAGACTTCACTTCTGCAAGCTGGATGAAAGCGACGAACTCATTCACCACAATCTTGTTACCAATCAGCGAGCCTGCTGTGGTTGCTTCTTGCCATGGTATACCCAACAACCAAGCGACTGGCGCAAACACAAAACCTAGGATGAGCTCAAAACTTAATGGTGTCCCAATCAGATCACCTATCCAACCTAACATACCGTTTAGCATTGCAATGACACTAATAAACGCCAGTAACGTACCACCGACCGATACAGCAATGCGTACACCCGCCATGGCACCATCGGCTAATGCTTCTACTACGTTGGTTGCACGTGGAATTTCAACTTGGCTAATGTCGATATCTGCTGCTTTATCCGTATCTTCTGGCATTAAAATTTTTGCCATCAACAAGCCGGCAGGTGCCGACATAAATGCAGCTGCAATAAGATAGTTGAGGTCGACACCCAGTGATGCGTAACCGACCAACGTTCCGCCAGCAACTGACGCTAAACCACCTGTCATAACTGCAAAGAACTGCGAGTCAGTCATGTGTTTTAGGTAAGGCTTTACCATCAATGGTGCTTCAATGGTACCGACAAAAATGTTTGCTGTTGCAGACAAAGACTCCGCACGACCGATACCCAGCAGCTTTTGAATACCACCACCGATAAAGTTAATGATTTTTGGCATCACACCAATGTGATAAAGACCTGAGATAAGAGAGGAGAAGAAAACGATGATACCCAGAACATTGATCGCAAAGGTGAAGCCCCCTGTCGCCAAATTACCGAATAAAAACGCAATGCCCTCTTGACCATAGTTGATCAAATTCGACACAACACTGCTCACTGAATTCAGCGCATCTCTTCCTGCTGGTACATATAAAACCAACAACGCAAACAGTACCTGCAAAGCAAACGCAAACGACACCGTTCTCAGCTTTATATTTTTTCTATTTGTAGAAAGTAGCCATGCTAGGAATAGTATGGCTACGATACCAATAATTGAGTTCATAAAATGAATCCGACAGAAGGGGGATATAGAAGGCACCGGATTGTATAGCGGACTCAAAATGCTGCAAGTTGAGGATGTTAACAGTGTGAAAAGTTTAAGCGACCAATAACTGACCAGAAAAATAACCAATTGAATTTATTGAAGATAAACGTTTGCTTATTTTAATTGTTTCCATATGGAAAATATGTTTCTGATTCAGGAAAAATTTTTGTGAAGTGAATCACCTTATGTGTCGTTCTACAACGTCATTGATCCTGTTATTTAGGAATAGAGATGTAAGGCGCCAAACGTTGGTCCCAATGACAAGGGTTGCCGATCTTCTGTTTGATAAAGTTAATCACTGCGGATATTTTTTTTGGCATATGCTGGCGGCTTGGGTATACCGCATAAAACGGCATCGACTGGCTGGCTTTCCAATCAGGTAACAGCTGTATTAACTTACCCGTTCTGAACTCATCACCCAGCAAGTAAGTGGCAAGGTAGGCAATACCCCAACCTGCAATAGCCGCATCCCGAACGGCTTCTGCCAGATCTACTGAATAGTTACCCGAGACTTTTACGTTCAATTCTTGCTGATCTTTGGTAAACGCCCACCCCGTATAGTCACGCTCCCAGCTTCTGTATATGAGGCAGTTGTGAGCAGATAGGTCATCCGGTTCTGTTGGCGTGTCATGTTTCAATAAGTAATCTGGCGATGCCGCAACAACAAACTGGCAATCCGTCAAACGCTGCGCAATGTAACCTTCAGGCAAATGCTCGTTGTTGGTTACCCATAAATCGAGCCCTTCGGCTAACATATCGACCTTATAGTCAAACAGATGTACTTCCACTTGAAGTTGAGGATACAGTTCGCGTAACTCTTGAATCGCTGGAATAATGTGTAAGGTACCAAATGATTGCGACAACCCAAGACGTACCAAACCTGCCACTTCATCCCGCTGGGTTTCCATCTCTAATGTGGCGCTGCTCACCGCTTGTACCACTTGCTCACAGTGATGAAAAAAGGTTTTCCCTGCCTCAGTCGGCGTAAAGCTTCGCGTAGTGCGTTGAACAAGCTTGATACCAAGAGACGCTTCTAACTGACTCAACTGTTTACTCACATGAGACACCGACACGCCTAAGCTCTTTGCAGCAGCTGTGAAGCTTTTGTGTTTAAGAAGAGCGGAGAAAATCACCATTTGTGCGGCACGTTCAGATAACACGCTTTACCTCGATTTGGTTATAGAAAAAACAAAGGGCTCCGAAGAGCCCTTGTATTGAAGACTGAATGCCAAATTGTTTGATGGCAGATCAGTATTTAATGCGGTCAGCCAAGTGACTCACAGCAAGTGCGAAGTAGTAAGAGCGGTTCCACTTCATCAATACGTTGTAGTTATTGTAAACCAGATACGTACGACCATTCTCGTCGTCCGGCATGATCAACCATGCTTTGATGTCTTCATCCAGTTTTGGCAACGGGCTACCGTCATATTTTGTGATACCTAATTGGCTCCACTCTTGAAGGTATTTGCCTTTTTCAGCCGTGCGCCCTTCTAGGCTGCGATCAATATTTTTAGGAACCTTAACTTGGCGACCCCAAGTATATTTATCATCCCAACCAGACTTGCTCAAATAGTTAGCGGTTGATGCAAACACGTCCGCTTCAGATTGCCATATGTCTTTTTTACCATCACCGTTGCCGTCAGCAGCAAAACGAAGGAAAGAGCTTGGCATAAACTGGCATTGACCCATCGCACCAGCCCATGAGCCTTTAAAGTTCTCTAGCTCAATATGGCCTTGATCGAGGATCTGAAGTGCCGACATAGTCTCTTTACGGAAAAACTCTTCACGACGGCCTTCAAATGCCATTGTGGATAGTGCATCAATCACTTTAAAGTTGCCGGTAAACTTACCAAAGTTACTTTCAACTCCCCAGAGTGCCACAATAAAGCGCGGGTGGACACCGTACTCATCGCCTATACGCTTTAGCTCAGTGTAATGCTCTTTGTAGAGTTGTCTGGCTTGCTTCACCTTCCATTCAGGCACCGCGCGAGGAATGTACTCATCCAATGTCAGTTTCTTTTCTGGTTGGTTTCGGTCCGCTTTTACTGCTCGCGGCTTGTACTCAACATTAGCAAAAGCAGCACTAATGACCTGCTCTGAGATACCTTTATCACGAGCTTCAGCACGCAGCTTATTCAAGTATTCATCAAAACCCTCGCTACTTGCAAAAGCCGAGGTACACATACCAACGCTAAGCATGGTAGCCAGTATCTTTTTCATATTGCCCTCCTTGAGCAAGGCAGAAATCCCAGATGAAAAACGATGACGTTATTCGCCTTTCTGCTGGGCTTTTTGTTCTTTGTACTTTTCTAATAGGTTCTCCGGCGGCGGTGGAACCTGAAGAAAGAAGCCATCATTTTGTAATGAAGCCTTCACTTTTTCGATATCAACTTGTGCCAATTTACGGCCATCAAGTTTAATCGTCATGACAGCGATAGGCTTACCGAACATCTGCATTAAGGTGTCAGGAACCTGTGAAAAATCATCCTTTTTCGGAATATAGAGATAAGTACCTTCTTTTTTCGAGCTTTTATAAATAGAACAAAGCATGACACGCCTTTTATGCTGATTTAGCCGCGTTGAGTGCGGATTAGGTTGAAAACGTCAAATTCTCGCAAACTTAATAGCAAATTTGAGATTAATTCACCTATTTGCCCACGAGAGAACTTGCTGCGTCAAAGGATGAAATATAACATGACATACCTAGTTTAAGGCAACGCTCTTTCAATAAAGGCAAGAAGTCCACGATGACCCATTCACCAGACCTTAAAGGTAGCAGTTTTACATTGTCAGTTTTACACCTTTCTGACAATGAGATCGCAAAGACTGTCGAATTTTTGCAAGAAAAAGTTTCTCAAGCACCTTCTTTTTTTGCATCCGCGCCTTTGGTAATCAATATAGCAAAAGTACAAGGCGACATTGATTTCCCTAAGCTTAAACAAGGCATCTCAGATGCTGGTTTTATTCCGGTCGGTGTAACGGGCTGTAAAGACAAGCGTGTACAAAACCTTGCTTCCGAAGCTGGCTTCGCCATTATGTCGGCGAGCAAATCACCAAGCCAAGCACCTGCCAAAATGGCACCAACGAAAGTAGTTCGTACGCCTGTCCGCTCAGGACAACAGATCTACGCAAAAGATGGTGATTTGGTGGTGCTGGCGCACGTCAGTGCAGGTGCTGAAGTCATTGCTGACGGCTCTATTCATATCCATGGCACACTTCGAGGTCGTGCGATTGCAGGAGCAAGTGGTCAGCAGGAAGCGCGTATTATTTGCCACGATTTACAAGCAGAACTGGTATCCATTGCGGGTGACTACTGGTTAAGCGATCAAATTGAAAGCGAGTACTGGCAAAAGAAAGTAATGATCAGTAAAGCCGATGAATCATTACATTTAGAAGTTCTCGCGATTTAATCTAAAAAGGAAAAAAAATGGCACGCATTATTGTAGTAACGTCTGGTAAAGGTGGCGTTGGTAAAACCACTTCAAGCGCAGCCATCGCCTCTGGTCTAGCTCTTAAGGGAAAAAAGACCGCGGTGATCGATTTTGACATCGGTTTGCGTAACCTCGATCTAATCATGGGCTGTGAGCGCCGCGTCGTGTATGACTTTGTAAACGTCATTAACGGCGAAGCGACATTAAACCAAGCGCTGATCAAAGATAAGCGCACGGACAACCTATTTATTCTTCCTGCTTCTCAAACTCGTGATAAAGACGCACTGACAAAAGATGGTGTTCAGCGCGTATTCGGTGAACTTGATGAAATGGGCTTTGATTTTATTATTTGTGATTCACCAGCAGGTATCGAGCAAGGCGCGTTAATGGCCTTGTACTATGCCGATGAAGCCATTGTCACAACGAACCCAGAAGTCTCTTCTGTACGTGACTCTGACCGCATTCTCGGTATTTTAGATTCTAAGTCACTGCGTGCAGAACAGGGGCTAGAGCCAGTAAAACAGCATCTGTTACTGACTCGCTACAACCCATCTCGCGTCACTCAAGGCGAAATGCTAAGCGTTGAAGACGTTGAGGAGATCTTACATATTCCACTACTGGGCGTGATTCCAGAAAGCCAAGCCGTACTTAACGCGTCAAACAAAGGTGTGCCAGTCACTTTTGACGATAACACCGATGCGGGTATGGCTTATTCTGACACCGTTGATCGCTTATTAGGCAATCAGGTTGAATTTCGTTTCCTTACTGAGGAGAAGAAAGGACTCTTTAAACGACTCTTTGGAGGCTAGACATGTCATTATTAGAATTTTTCCGTCCACAGAAGAAAACTTCTGCGAATCTAGCTAAAGAGCGTTTGCAAATCATTGTCGCAGAGCGCCGCAGCCAAAATGATCCTGCGCCGTCTTACTTGCCTCAATTAAAAGAAGACATCTTGAAGGTGATCAGCAAGTACGTAGCAATTGATCCAAATATGGTTGACTTAACATTTGAGCACAAAGACGACGATATCTCAGTTCTTGAGCTGAATGTGAAGCTACCAGACGAAGAAAAGTAATCAGTTTCTCTCGCAAGACGAATGCTCTAATTAGAACGAAAAAGGTTGGCATCGAGGCCAACCTTTTTCATCTTTCATTACTTTAATGCTTTGTTCATCTTGTCGCCGAGTAAATCCAAACGCCACCCTTGCATCAAATCAGGCAATACTTCTGGGTCACGATCTTTTTTCCAAACCCAACTGATCAACTGATTGATCTGCTTTTTAGAGGCAAGGAACTCCGTGGCTAAACCTGACTTCTGCGAAGCCGATTTCACCAAGTCTTTCATATTTTTGAAGACCTGCTTGTAACCCGGATAGTCCATTAAACGCTCAATTTTCGCAGGATACTCTTCAGAAGGTGTTTGCTTCGCTTGCTTAACAATCGCGGCAATCTTCGCGCCATGGCGGTTAATCGCTCGGATATCAATATCTTCTGCTTCCATCTTCTTAAAGTTCGTTAAACCAAGACGAGCGACCGTTAATAGATCACCTTCTTTGAAGATAAAGTTCAGCGCTAAATCTCGTTTGATTGCTTCACGATAACGCCACGTCGCCAATGGCTTTAAAATCGCCAGCTCAGAAGGTTTTAATTGCCAAGCGCCCTTAATATCAAGGTAGGCATTCTCTTCATTGGTTACGCGAATACGTTTCGAAACGAGTAAATCACTTTCTTGCTGTACAGCTTCCCACCAACCTGCTTGCGTCACCTTATCGAACAGCTTTTCGTATAACGGTAACAAGTAATGAACATCTGCGGCAGCATAATCTAATTGCTTTTGTGTCAGTGGACGAGCCATCCAGTCGGTACGTGATTCACTTTTGTCGAGCTCTACGCCTAAATATTCTTCCACCAGCGATGCGAAGCCTGTCGATAGGCCGTGACCGAGAAAAGCGGCCATCAGCTGCGTATCCACCATAGGGAATGGTGTACAACCAAAAGCGTTTTGGAAAACTTCTAAATCTTCACCACATGCGTGCAGCACTTTTAGCACAGAAGTATCTTTTAATAGCGCTACAAACGGCGTCATATCCGTTAATTCAGTCGGATCAATCAGCGAGAGGCGATTACCATCGAAAAGCTGAATCAGACCTAACTGCGGGTAGAAAGTGCGAATACGAACGAATTCGGTATCCAGCATCACTACGTCTGCCTCTCGGGCATGAGTGCAAACCTCTTCTAGGTCTTTGTTTTTAGTAATAATTTGATAGTTCACATACTTCTCGCTATAAAAATGCCAGCAAAACGCTGGCATTCTATCATTTTTTAAATCTCTCGACTCGACGAAATCGGCTTATGCGCTTTTCTTCGCAAGTTCAGCGTCATTCTCTTCGCGTAAAACACGACGCAAGATCTTACCGACATTGGTTTTAGGTAAGTCTTCGCGGAACTCAACCAACTTCGGAACTTTGTAGCCAGTTAAGTGTTCTCGACAATGCGCGATCACTTCGTCTTTGGTCAAGCTCGGATCGCGTTTCACGACATAAATCTTCACTAATTCACCAGACACTTCATGCGGCTGACCAATAGCAGCAACTTCAAGTACTTTGCCGTGAAGTGCTACAACGTCTTCGATTTCGTTCGGGTAAACATTAAAGCCTGATACTAAGATCATGTCTTTCTTACGGTCAACGATATGCAGGAAGCCTTCGTCATCGAACTTAACGATGTCGCCGGTTGATAGCCAGCCGTCTTCGTTAATCGTATCTTTCGTTGCTTCAGGTCGTTGCCAGTAACCTTGCATAACCTGAGGACCACGAACTTGAAGTTCACCAGTTTCAGTATTCGCAAGAGCGTTGCCTTCTTCGTCCACGATACGAACTTCTGTTGATGGTACCGGCAGACCAATAGAGCCATTGTATTCAACAAGATCATGCGGATATGCCGCCACCAACGGAGAACATTCTGTTAGACCGTAACCTTCGAGCAAATAGCAACCCGTGGTCTTTTGCCATCTTTCTGCCACTGAGCGCTGCACTGCCATGCCGCCGCCAACGGCTAAACGTAGATTACTGAAATCCAACTCGTGGAAATCTTCATTATTGACCAATGCATTAAATAAGGTATTCACGCCCGTAATCGCAGTAAACGGATGCTTTTGTAGCTCTTTCACGAACCCTGGAATATCTCTAGGGTTGGTAATAAGTAAGTTACGACCACCCATTTCGACAAACAGCAGACAGTTTACGGTAAGAGCAAATACGTGATACAGCGGTAACGCTGTCACGACTAATTCACGCCCCGGAGATAAAACCGGTCCGTACGCGCCTTTTGCCTGTAGAACGTTCGCAATCATGTTGCGGTGAGTCAGAATCGCACCTTTCGCGACACCTGTCGTCCCCCCCGTATATTGCAGGAATGCAATGTCATCCCCAGACATAAACGGTTTAACGTATTGTAGACGACGACCTTTACGTAGAGCCTGACGCATTGAGATTGCACCAGGTAAATCGTACTTAGGCACCATGCCCTTAACGTACTTCACGACAAAATCGACAATCGTACCTTTCGCTCGTGGCAGCATTTGACCAAGACTGGTTAACACTACGTGTTTGACTGGTGTTTTATCGACGATTTGTTCTAGCGTGTTCGCAAAGTTAGACACAATCACAATCGTCGTCGCACCTGAGTCATTCAATTGGTGTTCAAGTTCACGAGGAGTGTAAAGTGGGTTAACGTTTACGGCGATACAACCTGCACGCAAAATACCAAATAATGCTACTGGGTATTGCAGTAAGTTTGGCATCATCAGAGCAACGCGGTCACCCTTTTGCAGTTTTAACTCGTTTTGCAGATACGCTGCGAATGCGCGACTACGCTCTTCCAATTTACGGAAGGTCATAACCGAGCCCATGTTCATGAATGCTGGTTGGTCTGCATATTTTTGTACAGACTGTTCAAACATTTCTACCAAAGACTCATATTGCTCTGGATTAATGGTTTCAGGTACGTCACTTGGATAACGTGAAAGCCATGGTTTATCCACGATGTTACTCCTCGTTTATAACTGGCTAAAAAATAGCGTCCTTTTTATTTTGAAAGCTATTACAGCACAGCGAACGTGCTTGAGCACGCAACTCTCAAACACTTGTTTAAATTTTGTTAACTACACCAAGAATTCGCGTTGCGACCTCGAGTATTTGCTCTAAATGACAGTGATGACCACCCTTGACAGAAACCACCTGCGGTGGGTTCTCTCCCCAATCAGCTTGGTTAGATGGTAAATTCTGAAATCCTTGATCGCCTAATACAATCAAATGAGGACAACGTATTTGGCTGGTAATCGAGTTAGCATGCGCTTGCGCCATTCGGTAAAGCGACGCACATTTTAACTTGGCGTCATGCCGCCAATACCATTTATCTCCTCGCTGCTCTGTTCCACGCTCGACTATCGGTAGAAGCTGCTCAGCGGTTAATTGGTTGGCTTGCATGCGTAATTTTAACGCCAGATCGAAGGAGGCAATGGCTCGCTCTGGCTTGTTTTGCTGTCTTATTCGACTTAAAACGCCATCGCGAAGACGAGGCAAACTGTTAGTAGGATCCTCATGAAGAGGTCCTGCTCCCTCAATTTGCACAAGAGCTTCGACCTGCTCTGGAAACGCTGCACTATAGCAACTTGCGATTAAAGCACCAAGTGAATGCCCTACTAATATCAGTCTGTTTGGTGATAATTCGTCCAAAAACTGATACAAATCGGCAATATAGTCGTGAAAGGGGTAATAATTATCGTGAGATTTATGACTCGATAAACCGTGACCAAAATGATCGATGGCGAGGAGGTGTAAGTGAGGATTAAGTTGATTCAACTGCTCCATGAGCGCTTTAAAGCTGCCCGCATTATCTAACCACCCATGAAGAAAAACGACTGACAAGTCAGCCGTTTTCTCGTTCCCTATCTCAAGGGCTGCCATTTTGCCGGCAGGAAGCTCGAATTGACGCTCATGCATCGCAGATTATTTGACCTGTTTTATCACTTTACCGTCTTGCGGGAAATCATTACGCCACATGCGGCAGTTAATCGAGTAACATGGGTAAAAGTAGGTTGGCGAGTCATACATGCGTACACGTTCTTCAATTTTCCATAAACGGTACCCTTCCCCCTTAATTACTGGGAAGATGTAACCGTGCTCACCGATCTTTCCTTCTTCTTCCCCTGCTCCTTTGCCTACAACCGTCACCAAACGGCCTTCACTAAAGGCGACAGGCTCTAAATAGCCATCAAAATAGGCGACAAAACGCCCCGTAGGCTCTTCATCAATATCAGGTTTACCAGACTTACTGATAGGAAGGTTTACAATCTCTAGACGCGTTTTATCTTTAAAGTTATCCACTTTAGCGATGATTCCACCAAGGCGAACATCTTCACTCACTTGCCCCTGAGACTCAGCAAACGCTTTATAGTCTGTAACGACCAATTCTGTGCTTGCATTTAGCTCCTCTGGCAAAGAGCTACACGCAGACAAACCAACCGTAGCAAATAATGCGAGAAAAAACCGTCCAAAAACCTTCATAAACCACCTTTCAATATTAGTAACCCCAAGC
The DNA here is from genome assembly GCF_033339895.1 of Vibrio sp. 1751. Lineage (NCBI taxonomy): Bacteria > Pseudomonadati > Pseudomonadota > Gammaproteobacteria > Vibrionales > Vibrionaceae > Vibrio > Vibrio sp. 1751. The sequence continues at coordinate 40,207 of NZ_JAWOVM010000011.1, read as the reverse complement.
TGGGGAGATCTCACACGTAAATATCGACACCAAGTAATTGAGCCAGTTCCTCTTTTTTAGCTCGATTCATGACATCCATGTACTGCTCCATTGCTTTACGTGCGCCCCCTTCAGGAAGGTCATATTGCACTTGAGCTCGGTGAATTTGGGACTCATCCACGTGTTTTATGGAGTGCGCCACGGCGTTAGCAACCTTTGAAGGCTGACCTACAGGCTGCTTTGTTTGTGATTTATTTACCTGCTTCTTTTGACTGGCTTTATGAGTGCGATTTGCACCGGGAATCAAAGAAGGAGGCAAGCCATTAATCGACGCCATAGCACTCCATAAAAATACAGGGCAAACGCCCTGCTTTTTGTCAGGTTAATGAAAAACGGACTATTCGCGACCAGGAAGTTTTTTCCATGTCACATTATCACGTAAATAAACAGGGCTCGAATCTTCGACCGGCACGGTATTACCCTTTTTAAATTCTTGTTCAGCAAGAATCACGATGTCTTGTGAATCAGGGTACAGAACGTCACTATGCGTCAAATTAAACGGTAGGTCTGCTAATACTTCTTGGTAAGCATCCCAACCAGTACCTGCTGTCGTCCACGTTTTGTCGTCTGCTTGTGCTTCTTCAACGAGACGTGCTGGTGGAATTACGCACTCTGCATCCATCTCTGCCCACTCACCGTTTGCTTGGCGAGTGTAACGTGCCCAGTAAACTTCACCCATACGTGCGTCAATAGCCACAGCGACATCGGTCACACCATGTAAGCGATAGCTACCTTGAGCCATTGCAGCCAGCGTTGAAACGCCGATCATAGGTAAGTCAGCACCGAACGCCAAACCTTGTGCGATACCAATACCGATACGAACGCCAGTAAAGCTACCTGGACCACGTCCAAACGCTAACGCATCCAGCTCTTGTAGAGTCAGGCCAGCTTCTTTGAGTACTTCATCAACCATTGGCAGTACTTTTTTGGTGTGATCGCGTGGTGCAACCGCGCTACGTGAAATCACTTGATCATTAGCCAACAACGCAACTGAACAGTTTTCAGTCGCTGTATCGATAGCAAGAATTTTTGCGCTCATTTAACTCTCTACAACTCTCATTTATTGGGTTATGCCTCAGCACTTGCGTCTGTGACAGATTGTTCTGCTTTCAGGAATGCTTTGATTCCATCTAAGTCTCGCGTCCTTGGGATAGGTGGTAGACTTCCGAGGAAAATACCACCATAGTCTCGCGTGACGAGGCGATTATCACAAATGATCAACGCACCGTGATCCTTCTGATCTCGAATTAATCGCCCGACTCCCTGCTTTAACGTAATCACTGCATCCGGGATTTGTACTTCAGCAAATGGTTCACCGCCACGTAATCGACAATCCTCGATACGGGCTTTGAGTAACGGATCGTCAGGGGCGGTAAACGGTAATTTGTCGATAATAACACAGCTCAGCGCATCACCTCTAACATCAATCCCTTCCCAGAAAGCGCCCGTCGCCACGAGTAAAGCGTTACCCAGTTCCATAAACTCCGCCAAGGTTTTCTGCTTACTCATCTCCCCTTGCATTAACACAGGCAGCTCAAGTACTTCTCGGAACTTCTCACCTAGTTCACGCATCATGCTGTGCGAGGTACATAAAAAGAAGCAGCGACCATCATTTTCTTCAATCACCGGAGCAAGCATTCGGACTAACTTATCCGCTAAGCCGTTACTGTTTGGCTCTGGCAAATACCTTGGCACACAAAGGCGCGCTTGCTTTTGATAATCAAAGGGGGACGGCAGAGAAAATTGCTTTGTAGGCTTGAGGCCAAGGCGCTCAGTAAAGTGCTTGAAATCGCCCGATACGGCTAGGGTTGCTGACGTGAAAATCCAAGCGCCTTGTTTAATCTCTATTTGCTCATGGAACTTGTCCGCGACAGAAAGAGGCGTAATGTGCAGAGCGAAATGACGAGGCGAGGTATCGTACCAGTATGAGTAACCGGTAATATCGACATCACATACCCGGTCGATACGGCCTTTGATCAAATTTGCTCGTTCAAAGGCGGTATCCAGTAATTGACTGCGCCCTAAGGCTATTTTGAGTACATCAATCGCCAATTCGAGGCTGTCAGTTAAGCGCAATAATTCTCGCTTAATAGAACCTGATTGCAACGCCTCACGCCAGTTGCCACGAAAGCCTGGCTCACCCAATACAATCCGCATGTCCATTGCGCTTTGCATGAGTTTGTCGCCCACTTTTTGCAATTGACGCATATCTTTGGCTTCGGTGCGATAGGCTATTTCAATGTCTTTGGCAAGATCGTGAATTTGGCGGCTTGAAACTGACTGGCCGAAATATTCGCTCGCAATATCTGGCAACTGATGAGCTTCATCCAAAATAAACACATCGGCTTCTGGAATCAGTTCACCGAATCCTGTTTCTTTGATCGCTAAATCAGCAAGAAACAAGTGATGGTTCACTACAACAATGTCGGAATCCATGGCTCGCTTACGCGCTTTCAATACAAAGCAATCAGTGTAGCTCGGACATTCTTTACCTAAACAGTTATCATTGGTTGAGGTGATAGTCGGAATGATCATGCTGTCTTCTGGCAGATCATCACAATCACCAAGGTCACCTGTTTTGGTTTCTGATGACCAAGCACGCACTTTAACCAGTTGAGTTAATAACGTCGGGTCAGATTCATTAGTGTGGCTTTCGACCATTTGGCGGCTCAAACGATCCAAACACAGATAATTAGAACGCCCTTTTAATAACGCCACTTGGCCATAATAACCAAGCGCATTGACCATGAGCGGTAAGTCACGATGGTACAACTGCTCTTGCAAGTTTTTCGAGCCTGTACTGATGATCACTTTTTTACCGCTTAACAGCGCAGGGACTAAGTAGGCGAAGGTCTTACCGGTTCCGGTTCCTGCCTCCACCACCAACTGGGTTTGATCTTTGATCGCACTGCTGACGGCTTCCGCCATATCGATTTGTGGCTGACGAGCTTGAAAGCCAGGAATGGCCTTACCTAACGCGCCATCAGAGGAAAAAGTTTTTGCGATCATGCTTGGTATTGAGTTTGAAAAATTATCGAGAGTATATCAGAGGAATAGGAGTGACATCAGCCCACAATCTGACCAGCTTGCGGCGACACGCGGATATTTTGTTGAAACCAACGTAAGAATAGATTATTTATGGTGAAACATGGCAGTACAGTTACACCCGCCAGGGAATAATAACAAATTCGTACGCTAAAATATTAATGCATGGAAGTACCTGATTTATGGAAAAGAAAACACTGTTGACCCACTGTTCTGACGCCCCGGGTCTCATCTCGAAAATTACTAATATCTGTTACAAGCACCAACTCAACATCGTTCACAATAACGAATTTGTTGATAATACCAGTGGCCACTTTTTCATGAGAACAGAGTTGGAGGGGTACTTCAACGATCAAACGTTTCTTGCCGACTTGGACCAAGCTCTCCCGCAAGGTGCTAAGCGTAAATTGGTTGGCTCTCGCCGTAAGCGCATCGTCATTCTCGTCACAAAAGAAGCGCATTGTTTAGGCGATATTCTGATGAAAACCTACGATGGAAGCCTAGATGTTGAGATCGCCGCTGTGGTGGGGAATTACGACAAACTGCAAACTCTCACTGAACGCTTCGACATTCCTTACCACCATGTGACCCATGAAAACCTTAGCCGTGAAGAACACGAGCAGAAGATGCTAGAAGTGATCGATCAATACGATGCTGACTTTTTGGTGCTAGCTAAATACATGCGCGTATTAACGCCGACGTTTGTTGAGAAATATCACCACAAAATCATTAATATTCATCACAGCTTCTTACCTGCTTTTATTGGCGCGAAGCCATATCAACAAGCTTACGATCGCGGTGTGAAAATCATCGGTGCAACAGCACACTTCGTGACTAATGATTTAGATGAAGGGCCGATCATCAAGCAAGACGTAATTCCTGTCGACCATACATTCAATGCCCAAGATATGGCGCAAGCGGGACGCGATGTAGAGAAGAACGTATTGAGTAAGGCTTTGAATAAAGTGATCAATGACCACGTCTTTGTTTATGGGAATAAGACAGTGATCCTGTAATCCCTCCGTACTAGTTACAACGATAGTGAAACCCGTCCAACTTGGCGGGTTTCATCTTTTCAGAAGATCCCCCCTCCAATTCTAACCATCAAAGTTAAACCGATACGTTATAATTTTTCATTTCTCCACAACTATTTACTGAGAGAATGATTCCGTTTATCATTTGCCCTCCTTATAATAAACCACGTTAATATTACGGAATTAAAATGAAAAAAACGTTAGTGGCTTTTCTGATTGGGCTGACTTTACCAGCAACCACAATCGCAGATACTCTTGAGCCTGTTCAGAATGATGTATCCACTCGCATTATCGGCGGCGAACCTGCCAACACTTCCGACTGGAAATTTATTGCTTCACTGGTACGTAAAGGACAACCTACATCTATTGGTCACTTTTGTGGTGGCAGTTTCCTAGGTGGAAAATACGTATTAACTGCTGCGCACTGTGTGGAAGGTCTTAATGCGGACGATCTGGATATCGTTCTTGGTCTTTATGACAAAAACAGAGAGTCTCAAGCACAGCGCATCGCCATTAAAAATATCTATTCACATGATGAATATAACAACATAACAACGAACAATGACATCGCTCTTATTGAATTAGAACGCAATATCGATAGCGCAACTATTGACCTGGCAACGCCAGAACTTTTAGATAGCGTACGCGTAGGAGACAAGTTGCACGTGGCTGGATGGGGAAATACGTCCACGACAGACCGAATATACCCAACCGTTTTACAACAAGTAGATTTGGAATACGTAGATCGAGCTACCTGCCAAAACCTACCAGGAAACTACTCTAATGTATCAGATGACGGTATTTGCGCCGGATACTATTGGGGAGGTAAAGATAGCTGCCAAGGAGATAGCGGCGGTCCACTCATCGTTGATGATAACGGTATCAACAAATTGCTAGGCGTGGTCAGCTGGGGGGATGGATGTGCTCAACCAAACGCTTATGGTGTTTACGCCAACGTCGCTCATTTTCAACACAATGGATGGATAGATAGCCATCGCAATACTATCAGCTTCACTAAGTACCGAGATCTTCGTTTCGTTGAGCGAAAAGCGCAGCAAGAGACCTTTACTATTCGTAATGACGATACTATCCCATTCAACATCTACCAAAGCACAATATCATACGGAAGTACCATCGAGAAAAGCACTTGTACTGGTACCTTAAAGCCTTCGCAAAGCTGTCAAATTACCGTCGGCTACCAACCTAGCTATTCGGGATCAGAAACAACGATAGAGCTCTTTACCGATCATCCGAAACTGTCCAGACTCACAACAACTTTCGAGTATTCAGGTGTAGATAAAGCAAGCAGATCAGTGCGTAATGCCATTCCGCTAGCAGACGCAAATGTTTATACCGGTCAAAACGCTTGGACGGCTGAAAATGGTGAACTGCAATCAGCGGATATGGGAGCTTATCCTGGTGTATCTGAGCTGGTTTTGACCGATCTTCCGAAGGGCAAACTTACCATGGATCTCAAAGTAATGTCCGATGGTTTTGATTACTTGTTCATCTTAGTTAATGGTGAAATTTACGATAGCACCAACCAACTCCTCGATTATAAAGAGATCCAGATCGATCTTTACAAAGCATCTAATACGATAACGTTTGAATACGTCCAACACCCGTTTTCAAGTGGCATTTACAGCGCGCAAGCATTTGTTCGCAACATAAATATGTCAGTCAGCACAGATAATACGGGCGATGCTGGTAACGACGTTAATAAAAAGTCTAGTTCAGGCGGCAGTTTATCTATTGGCCTACTGGTGTTAATGGCTGCAGGTTCATTCGTACGACGCAAAAAAAGGTAACGAGATGAAACATAGACTCAAGATATTCCTACTTGGTTTGGGCACTATCAGTTTAACTGCATGTTCAGCAAACGCAGGACTGCAAACAAACCAGACGTCTGAGCACCAAGCAATGATGGTAGAGACTTATAGGACAAGTGAGAGTCAAATTTCATTTATCACAGAGTCTAACGGCTGCAGTAAGAACGATGATTTTAGCCTAAAAATAGAGCAAAGCTCACAGACAGAAGCTCTTATTACTATCGTTAGAGACAAGGCGGATCATTGTAAACGAATGCCGTTTGCCAAAACTTTTACACTGCCTTTAGATGAAGAGTTGAAAGGCAAAAAACTTTCCATTACCAACCCAAAAAGCAAGTCACTGGCTAAATAGTGATTCGCTTACGAAAGGGAGCCTCGGCTCCCTTTTTGCCTATCGCAACTCAGCAATTCTCACCCTAGCGTTTTACGCCTGCTCAGACTCCACAATACGCTTAAGTGAATGCGGGTGCAGTTTGATACAAATGCCTTGGTACTTAAACGCCACTGTTGGGTTATTCAAGCGTTCGCCATCCCCTTTCGGGCTCGACAGTTTGATCTTCACACCCAGCTCTTCTAACTCATTAAAGCGTGCGCCAAACGCTGGATAAGTGTGTCTCAAATCAGCAAGAAACTCATCTGCGGTTTCGGCATGAGACGGAATCACAAACTCCACATGTTCCCAGCTTTCAGTTGGGTAGATTTTGCCTTCCGCAGGGTATGGCAGCTCCAGACACTCAATCTTCCAGCCACGACTTTCCAACGCTTTATCGAACTCAATAACAATAATTGGGCGACCGTTGATTTTCGCTTGTGAAATCACCTTTCCGTATTGACTCCAAGCCTCATGCGCAGCTTTTGCGGTATCAGTATCGTTAATACGCAACGCAATATGGTCAGCTTGAGCAAAGCTCAGATCCAGTTTTAACAGGGATGCAAACTCTTCAATCTTCGCCATAAATGCATCCAAATCTTGGATCATCAATTCAGGCGCTAGGCGTTTTTCAACTAGTTGAGTCGTCATTGTGGTTCTCTTTTGGGGCGATTTATCTCATTACTCTGAGCGCAATAGTAAACGCAAACCAAACCACATTTCCATTCAATCGAAAAAGTATAAATTTCCCCAATTCCTCTCTGTATGAAAAGCAATAAAGTTGTTATCATTAGCCCCATTTTTGTGAACTCCAACAGAACTCGGCACTTACTTCGCCGAGTTCTTCGTCCTTGAATTGAAGGAAACGCGTGTGAATATCCAAGCACTTATTAATGACAAAGTATCTCAGGCTCTAGAAGCCGCTGGCGCACCTGCAGGCAGTCCTGCGGCAGTACGCCAATCAGCAAAGCCACAATTTGGTGACTACCAAGCAAACGGCGTAATGGGCGTTGCTAAAAAACTGGGTACTAACCCACGAGAATTTGCACAGAAAGTACTGGATGTTCTAGACCTAGATGGTATTGCAAGCAAGACAGAAATCGCTGGTCCTGGTTTCATCAACATTTTCCTAAGCGAAGAGTTCCTAGCAAAACAAGCGGAAGCAGCACTGGCTGACTCACGTCTTGGCGTTGCAGCAGACGAAGCTCAAACTATCGTTGCTGACTACTCTGCACCAAACGTAGCTAAAGAAATGCACGTTGGTCACCTACGTTCAACCATCATCGGTGATGCGGTGGTACGTACTCTTGAGTTCCTAGGTCACAAAGTGATCCGTGCGAACCACATCGGCGACTGGGGTACTCAGTTCGGTATGCTTATCGCAAACCTTGAACGTGTACAACAAGAGTCTGGCGAAGTTTCTATGGAGCTTGCGGACCTTGAAGGCTTCTACCGCGAATCGAAAAAGCTGTACGATGAAGATGAAGACTTCGCAGTAAAGGCGCGAAACTACGTTGTGAAACTGCAAAGCGGTGACGAGTACTGTGCAGAAATGTGGAAAAAACTCGTTGATGTAACCATGATCCAAAACCAGCGCAACTACGACCGTCTAAACGTGTCACTGACTCGTGACGACGTGATGGGCGAGAGCATGTACAACGACATGCTTCCTAAGATCGTTGCAGACCTAAAAGAACAAGGTCTTGCCGTTGAAGATGATGGCGCGCAAGTTGTATTCCTAGATGAATACAAGAACAAAGATGGCGAACCAATGGGCGTTATCGTTCAAAAACGCGATGGCGGTTTCCTATACACAACAACAGACATCGCATGTGCAAAATATCGTTATGAAGAGCTAAGCGCAGACCGTGTGCTTTACTTCATCGACTCACGTCAACACCAGCACCTAATGCAAGCTTGGACAATTGTTCGTAAGGCAGGCTACGTACCTGAGTCAGTATCTCTTGAGCACCACGCGTTCGGCATGATGCTTGGTAAAGATGGTAAGCCATTCAAGACTCGTGCGGGTGGTACCGTTCGCCTTGCCGACCTTCTAGATGAAGCAGAAGTTCGTGCAGCACAACTGATCGAATCTAAAAACCCTGAGCTAGATGCGGAAGAAAAAGAGAAGATCTCTAAAACAGTTGCAATGGCAGCGGTTAAATACTCTGACTTATCTAAACACCGTACGACTGACTACGTGTTCGATTGGGACAACATGTTAGCGTTTGAAGGTAACACAGCACCATACATGCAATATGCATACACTCGCGTAGCTTCTATTTTCGCTAAAGCTGGTGTTGCTATGGACGCTCTCCAAGGCGACATCAAAATCACTGATGAGAAAGAGAAAGCACTTATTGCTAAACTTATGCAGTTCGAAGAAGCGGTTCAATCTGTCGCTCGCGAAGGCCAACCGCACATCATGTGTAGCTACCTATTCGAACTAGCAGGTCAGTTCTCTAGTTTCTACGAAGCGTGCCCTATCCTAGTTGCTGAAGACGAAGCTGTGAAACAAAGCCGTCTGAAACTAGCTGCGCTAACAGCGAAGACCATCAAGCAAGGTCTGTCTCTACTAGGTATTGATACTCTAGAGCGTATGTAATCCGCTTTTACGTAGGTAGCTTAAGTAGCACAAGCTAAATGATGACAAAGGTTGACGTGAAAGCGTCAACCTTTTGTTTTATCTGGCGTATACTGATGTCATTCAATTCAAATCGGACAACATAATGAGTTTTGAACTGCACCCTCAACTGGCAAAAGACACCACCGTTATCGGCCACTTCCCACTGTGTGTGGCGCTTCTGCATAAAGATAACGCCGTGCCATGGGTTATCTTGGTCCCTAAACGTGCAAACCTAAAAGAGCTTCACCACTTGCCAATGCAAGAACAGCAACAGTTTTTGCTAGAGTCTCAAGCGGTAAGCCAAGCACTGGAAGCAACATTCCGTCCAGACAAGCTAAACCTTGGTGCGCTAGGTAATATGGTGCCACAGCTGCACATTCACCATATTGCTCGCTTCAAAGATGACGTAGCATGGCCGGGACCGGTTTGGGGTAACACCAAAGGTGAATTCCGTACAGAAGAAGAGCAAAACGAATTGCTTGGTCGCATTAAAAATGTGCTGTCACTGAGTTCTATTTTCCAAAAAGCATAAGCACTGCTAGCGAAAATAATTCGCCTTTGAATACGGCTGAAATAGACAGAGAAAGATTAATACGTATTTGTAACAATCTTTCTCATTTTTCTGGGATTATCACTAAAATAAAACTTGTTTAGACTACCAGCTCAGTTAGAGAGGGTCATCATGAAACAAGTCTTCAACACATTCCGATACGTCAGCTGGATCGCCATTATCTGTTCTATGGCTGCTTCATTCTTGCTTTTTCTTATGGGTGCAGCAAAAACCTATTCGGCATTTGCGGTCTTCATTCTCAATCAAACACCTCCAGAAGCACTCGCACATTTAGATAAAGCAGACATCGCGATCGCTTATTTGATCAAGTCACTGGATACGTTTCTTGTCGCACTAGTTTTGTTCATCTTTGCTCACGGCATCTACACACTATTTATTTCCAACAAAGCTAAAGCGAAAACACAAGAGCAGTCGGTTTTGCATTGGATCAGAACCCCAAACATCGGCCATCTAAAAAACATTTTGGCTGAAGTCATCATCGTGATCTTGTTTGTGAAGTTCTTAGAGCTCGTGCTGATTAACTTCGACAGCTTAGATTGGACGATCTTAACATTACCTATTTCGATTTTAGTTTTAAGTCTTGGTTTAAAGTTCCTAGAGTTAGGCGCGACTAAACACTCTGAAGAACATTAATTTCGCTGTATTCACAAACAATAACCAGCAAAATAAAAGCCGCATCATTGCTGATGCGGCTATGTCGTTTTTACGTGATAATTTTTAGGTGACTAATTTTGATAGTCGCTACATGGTGACTGTCAGAGACAAACCATCTTGTTTAGTCACTGAGTAGCGAACTCGAGTCACGTCATGAGCTTTATTGGTGTCAACTAGGCGGCTAATTTTGCCCTTCTTAATCCACACACTTAACATCGCGTCAGCACCATCTTCACTCATCCCAAACTGCTTAGCCAGATCTGACTGGGAAACGGTTCCTTTGTCTGCAATGTATTGATAAAGCTCTTTTAAAATCATGCTACTTGCGCCTCTAATACACCGTTTTGTTTCTTACCAACTCGTTTGAACACACGGTATGTGCCAAAGAAGATAGCTACGATCACTGCCATCCAAATGCCACTTGTCACTGGGCTATCTGCGAAATGCGTCAATTGGTTGTAGAACGTCGCACATAGGTAAGCCAAGCCCATTGTCCAAACCGCGATAAAGCGTGCGAACTTATGACCAAACTCACGTACGTAAGCCCCCATCGCCGCCACACAAGGTGTGTACAGTAGGATAAAGATTAGGTAAGCAAATGCGGCATTACCAGAAGCAAACTGCGATTTAATGTTACCGAAGATAGAAGCATCGACTTCTTGTTCTTCGGCAACGGCATTTGAGTCAGTTAAGTCACCCACTTCAATGCCTAGTGGATCTGAGTAGCTCAAACCGGCTAAGTTTTCAGGGATACTCATTACTGCCTCTTCTAGGCTGCCCATTAGATCAAATTCTGCGTCTTCACCGTCACTTGGCGTGGTGTATAGACTGTTAAGCGTACCAACTACCGCCTCTTTTGCGAAGATACCGGTAATGATACCAACCGTCGCTGGCCAGTTATCTTCTTGAACACCGATTGGCGCGAATACTGGAGTCACAACTTGCGCTGCTTTAGAAAGCACAGAGTTTTCGCTGTCTTCGTTACCAAAACTGCCATCAGTCCCCAATGAGTTGAAGAAACTCAGAATAGCAACAACGATAACGATGGTTTTACCTGCACCAAGTACAAAGCGCTTTAGCTTTTGCCAAGTTTTGATCACCACGTTTTGTAGCGTCGGAAGCTCGTAATCTGGCATTTCCATCAATAGGCTATCGCTGCTACCTGGGTAAAGCGTGTGCTTAAGGAAAAGACCTGTGAAGATCGCTGCCACAATACCAAGTAGGTAAAGTGCGAATACAATGTTCTGGCCAGAACCTGGGAAGAATGCCGCAGCGAATAGCGCGTATACAGGCAGACGAGCACCACATGACATAAATGGTGCCATAGAGGCAGCCAGTTTACGCTCACGTTCTTGGTCTAGAGTACGAGTTGCCATGATTGACGGTACGTTACAGCCAAAACCAAGAACCAACGGTACAAATGCTTTGCCCGGTAGGCCGATCTTCTGCATCACTTTATCTAGTACGAATGCTGCGCGAGCCATGTAACCTGAGCTCTCAAGTACCGCTAGGAACAGGTACAAACACGCGATAACCGGAATGAAGGTTGCAACCGTCTGGATACCACCACCGATACCATCAGCAAGAACCGTCACTAACCACACAGGCAAATGACCGTCTAACAAGTGATGCCCACCATCAACCAACAATGCGCCCACACCAATGTCAAAAAAGTCGATAAATGCACTACCGATGTTAATCGAGAACATAAACATCAGGTACATAACAACAAAGAAGAAAGGAATTCCAATCCACTTGTTCAAAATAAACTGGTCGAGTCTTTCAGTCACACTACGACTTAACTTGCCTTCGCTTCGGCGAACTTTTTTACACTGTTCATGCAGATGCGTGTACTTAGTATCCGCGACATGCAAATCGATATCCAAATCTAACGTCGTAATGACTTCCAAGACTTTGCTTCTATCAATATCAGAAAGACTATTGAGCACCATTGTGTCTTTTTCAAGCGCACGAATCGCTAGTGCACGATGAGCGACGTTTTGGTCGTTAAAAAGTGCGGAAACCGTTTGAATTGCCGACTCCATCTTCTCACCGTAATGCAAAGACAATTCTTTAAGTGGCACTCCTTGAACGATGGATTTATGGAGCTTTTCTTTAAACTCTGCCACTTGAGTTTTATTGGTTGCAGATAAACTGACAACCGGACAACCTAACGTTTTCTCAAGCTCTGCAACGTTAATCATCTGACGTTCACGCTTTAGCGCATCCATCTTGTTGAGGACAACAATCATAGGGCGACCAAGTTCGCGAAGTTGCAGCGTCATATATAAGCTGCGCTCTAAACTTGTAGCATCCACCACGTTAATAATGAGATCAGCAGGATGAGTTAGAACCGCACGCGATGCGATGGATTCATCAATACTATTACTATCATTACCACTGTCTAATGAGTAAATACCCGGAAGGTCAGTGAGCAAAAACTCATCCCCAACATGCTTGAATTGTCCTGTTTTCTTTTCAACCGTGACGCCTGCCCAGTTACCAACTTGCTGTTTTGCGCCAGTTAAACCATTAAATAGCGTCGTTTTACCACTATTAGGGTTACCTACGGTTAGCACTTGATATTGCATTACACTCGCTCCACTTCAATTTTCTGAGCAATTGTTTCTCGCAATGCGACAGACACACCACGGACTTCGACTTGTAAAGGATCGCCCATTGGCGCACGTCGAATCACTTTGACTTCTGTATTGGGAAGCAGCCCCATTACCATGAGTTTCTTTCTGATATCTGATGAAAGACCATCTAACAACCGAATCGTCACCGTATCGCCAGGATTAATCTCTGATAACTTCATAGTGGCCCTTAAGAGTATTGCTAATGAGAAATATTATTATTTAATAAGTTTAGGTTGCCAATATTACTCCCCTATACCCCTTCAATCCTTGTGTGAAATCAAAGATTCCGTAAATGTTTTCACGCTTTCAAACGTTAACTTCGTAAATTTCCTCTCGTTATTTACGTCAAAATTAACAATTAAAAATGACACCTAACGAAACAAAAATGTCACAAACCAAGATAGAAAACAAAAAATGCAAATTAAAACAGTGGGTTAATTAAAAAACAAAACGTTGTCGCTTTTCTCATATAAACATGGCGTTATTTTTATAAGAAAAATAAGTAACCTCTCGTATAGTTACTCCATCGAGAGGGCAACCTCTCTAATAAATTCCAGAGGTGGCATGGCAACATGTCACTCCGGCAGCAAGCGAAGGTGTCCTTGACACCCGTGGTATAGTCCCCCCGGCTATACCACGATATTTTTTTTCACCTCTTTCAAAACTTCTTTACCTTATTCATCTTTTCAACACAGTTTTCGTTTTCACGAATGTCGCACACCATCATTCACCCAAATGAACAACGCTCTTTTGATACAGCAATACAACTGTCATTTATTTGTTGCAACTATTAGTAAATCATTCTCTTGAAGCCATTTATGCTTATTGCTATGAACATCGCGACTAACAGATAGAACGTGATCGTGCTTACGTGTTGAGAATGGATTTGTAGGCTAGATGTGATGAAGAAACAATGAAACTCACTGCGTTAGCAACTGCAGCAATAATAGAGCACTGTATGCAGCTCCCCAGCATCTTAACTATTAACTAGGGAGCTTATAATGAAGGTTTTCTAGTTAATTTCTTGGCTTTCTTGAGTCAAAGCAAACTTGGAAGGGGGCAAACCAAAATGTAGCTTAAACTTTTGGCTAAAGTAAGATGGATCATTAAAGCCACAGTTAAAGGCGACTTCACTGATTTTCTCACCCGCCAATAACTTTTCACACGCCGTTTCCAAACGAACCTCTGTGACATAGTCTTTTAACGTTCTTGACGAGGCAGATTTAAAACGTCTCTGCAAAGAGCGTTCAGACATATACAGCATTTTAGCGGCTGACGCAGTGCCAAATTCAGGATCATGGTAATGCTCTGCCACTAATTGATAGACTTTTTGCAACCACTCTTTCTCTGGTGTGACTTGATCTTCTGCAATAGTTACAGGATTGAGTTCTTGCTGCGGTTCATCCAGATAACTCCTTTCCTTCGCAGATGGCCATGTAATCTCGACTTTGTTTTGAGCATCAGAAGAGAAGACAGCCAAATAACCACCACTCGTTGTCACTAGTTGGGCAAGGTGGTCAATACTCAACTCAGAGTGATTTAAGTTAGATGGAAGCCCAGTCGCGACTTTATTAGGTAATTGCGTCCCGTAATCAAGAAAGCTCAATGACACAATATCATGCCCCTCTTCTAGCATAATTCTAACCGTTTGACCTCGGAAAGAGCGCTTGATGATATTGGCAAAAATGCTATTGAAAATAACATCAAGATTAAAACTTTCCAGAGCAACCCGGCTCTGCTTGCTCTCATCTTCTAGCTCTACCAAAATACCCGCTTTTGCAAAGTCATCTTGCCATACATCAACCACTGACTGAGTTATCTGACTCAAGTTGTAGTTCTGACTCCCACCACTTACATCACTTGGAACACTTTTGAGTTCATTTAACTGCCAATTCGTTTTAGCCAAATGATCCTCCGTCGCAGTATCGAGAGGCATAGGTAGTTTCGCCACAATAAAGTCGACGCTTGATTTTATGGATAGAGCTACATGGTCTACGAGTAGGTTTCTAACTTGAATCTGTTTACGTAATTGCTGGTTGCTCGTAAGCAACACTCTACTTTGATGTCTTAACTGATTCGTTTTGAGAGTCACTTGAGCTGCTAGATCACGGTTAGCCTGTACAACGTAGCGAGAGCGCCAGAAAACAAGTAATGCGACGACCGCAATACTAGCTACGACAAAGCCTAAAATAGCAAATCGCGATAGATACCAAGGATGAAGGACGATAAAGTGAGATTCTAAACCAACGACTCCAGTGGCAACTTGAGACTCATTACTGACCTGCAAGTGATATTCACCGGAACTAAGGTGCTCGAGTGTCAGTTGGCCCCCCTCTAACGTTTGCCATGGGTCATCGTTGTTCAATCGATAGTACAAATTTTGACTGTCTGGTTTTGGCATCACACCGAATAAAAAACTCAGCGAAGATCCATATGGCAGTGTGATCCCATTCAGATCGGCACTACCAACTTGCAGAACTTCATTTTCAAGCACAACTTGGCTAACAATAAACTTAGACTCTGGGGGATTAGATACAAGCAGCTTGGATGCTTCTGCTTTTACGAGTCCGTACTTCGACCCCAGAACAAGCTCTCGCTCACCAATTTCTGTCTGCTGTATAACGCTACAAATACCAGGGAGGAACTCATTGTTCATTAAGCCTGATGACGATGAGTAATGTTTCACTAACTCACCCGAAAGGTGGTAATAGCTTAAACCGACAGAGGAAGCTAACCATACACCTTGCCTGTCTCTGATCAAGCAAGCAGGTCTGGCGTTGGGCTCACTCATTTCAACAACACGTTTTTCATCGCTTCGTGTATCAGTTTTAAACACACCATAAGATGAAGCAAACCACTGGCTGCCATCAACCGCCGTGGTCATGTCTAATGATTCACCAAACTTTTCTGAAAAACGGATAAACTGGATGTTGTCATTACTGTATTGGTATACGCCATGATCGGTGCCTATTAATAGGGCATCTTCAGTATCATATAGGCGCGTAACCTTAGCAGGCAAATACTGACTTACTAGCCACTCACTTCCAAAGTTTCGTACGCTTTGTGCAGCAGTATCAACATTGTAAAGATGGTATCCGCTTGATACCCAAAGACGGTCATCACCATCAACGGTCACATGCTCTACGGCATGTCCGGCCATAACCTGTAAATAAGGAAATGTAATCTTGTTGAGACCATTTAGCTCAAATATTTCCAGCCCTTTTGAGGTTGCAAGCCAAAGCATGCCGTTTTGAAACGCAAATTCATTGATCTGCGACTCCAACTCTAAGACTTGGTTAATCCCACTCTTTCCTGAACGATAAATCTTTCGGTCATCAGCAAACCAAAGCGCACCATCAGGACCTTCAATAGTTTGCCGAATTCGTCCTGATAGGGTGTGTGAGTCATAACTACTAAAGGTCACTCGTTCAAATTTTTTACTAAATAGCGAGTAATAACGAATACCTTGGTTAGTCGCAATCCACATCCCTCCCATATTGTCACTCAACAACGAATAAATCTTCGTGTTATCTAACTCTAACTCAAGAAAACTTGCAGGCGCGACTTCGGTGACCTCACCTGAAAAAAATGAGTACAAATAAAGGCCATGCTCTGTCCCCACCCAGTACTCTTGATTTGTCTCTGCGAATGTCAAAACATGTGAGCCGCCAATTCTAATCACTTCTTTATCAGGCTGGTAAATGTTGAAAATTAAAGCGCCACGCAATGTACCTATCAAAATTTCTCTTCGCGTGTGTGAATAATAGACTTTCTCAATGTAGTTTTGACCTGAGGCAGCGACATGGTCAAACTTATCACCTTCAGAAAGATAGAAGCCGGAAGTCGTTGCTAGTGCCCACTTCGTTTCAACTAGCACCGCATCATTAATGTAAACGTAGCTATTATTACTATGTTGATAGAGCTGCAATAGAGAGAAAGAGTTTAACTCGCTAGTGTCGATATTGTAGGTATAGAAATGCGCGCCATCACTCACCCAAATATAGTTCTTTGAAGACCCTATTTTTCTTATTTGTGAGCCTGGATTTAAACTAAAGACTAAACGTCGCTCCTGATTTGGATAAGTTCGATAGACCTCATTTTCAATAAAGGTCCAAAAAGCACCTTTATGATAGGCCAACTGCTTAGCCGACGTTTGTAGGAAGCTACCTGATTTAGGCAATATAGTTTGACCATCGTAAAACAGGACTCTCCCGTGTACGTCATGAATCCACAAACCGCCCTTTTCACCCAAGAACAACTTTTTAGCCGCGATAAAAGTACCCTTTGCCTGAGTTGGCAAAGGGTAAAAGATTGCATTTGCATTATGAAGCGCAAATGCTTGGTAGGATAAGACAAAGCCCAACAGAGCAAGGGCTAATTGGCGTAGCAAGACGAAAACCTTTTGTATCAATTTGTGCTCTGAAAGTGACCGTTCATCGTTTGTAAAACATGGATTGATACGGTTATTTTGAGCTGATAATTATTGGTAATGATATCTCAATTACTTTCTGAGAAAAGGCTCGCCTTACCAAAGGTTGTAATTCTTACTACTGGATCACGTTAAAAAGACTACTCCTACATTACGACAGCACTTAATCTGACTTTTTGTTCAAGCATTGCTCAAAACTATTCGCCATATTGTTGAGAAAAGTAAAGTAACTGCCAGGTTTTGCTTCAATTGTACTCCCTAACGGGTCAAGCTCGCCTTTAGCGACATCACTGCCTCTCATTACGCTCTGAACGACAGCCGGGGTAAACTGAGGTTCAGAAAATACACAAGCCACATCTCCACCACTTAGCTTTTGACGAATTTGAATTAAGGTCTTCGCTCCTGGCTTGCGTTCTGGGCTCACAGTAAAATGCCCCATTTGATTTAGTTCATAACGATCTTCGAAATAACCGTAAGCATCATGGAATACAAAGTAACCTTTGTTTTTTACTGGTGCCAGCTTCTGCTTTATCTGTTGGTCAGTGTCTTTTAGCTCGAGTTCAAACTTTTTGAGGTTCGCTTGATATTGTGCTGCACTTTTCGGATCAAGTGATACAAGTTGATTCACAACAGCCTTGGCCACTTGTTGTGCTTGGCTTACACCTAGCCAAAAGTGCGGATCATGTGAGCCATGATCGTGCCCATCATGGTCATGGTTGTGCTCACTATCAAATTCACGCAATTCTAGATTTGGAATTTGACTAATAGTCAAAGTATTCGATCTATCCGAAACAACTTTCTCTAGAAACGGTTCAAGATCATGCCCGTACCAGATAACCAAATCAGCCGAAGCGACCTTTTTAACATCCGATGGACGCAAAGCATAGTCATGAGGTGATGTGTTAGACTGCAATAACACGTCTGGTGAAGTTACTCCTTGAGTAAGCTCTGTTACTAACAACTGAATAGGTTTGATACTCGTCAGTACCGTTACCGCCTGTGCTGGCAGTGTTAACATTGCTGAGGCAGCAAGAATTAATGCTCTTTTCATAGTTTTACTTGGGATATGGCGTGGAAAGTGAGATAATGTTACATTATAACATTATTGATTTGCAAATGAGTTTCATTCATGTCTTCCTTAGTCCATCTTGAGCAGTTATGCGTCGAGTTCGATGGCCGCAGAGTTCTCGATAACATTAGTATGGAATTAGAAAAGGGCAAAATAACTACCCTAATTGGTCCCAATGGAGCGGGAAAATCAACGTTAGTCAAAGTTATCTTAGGTCTTCAAAAGCCGACTAGCGGCAAGTTGAACCGACAAAGAAAACTGAAAATTGGTTACGTTCCTCAAAAGTTGAAGCTCAATGACTCCCTTCCATTGAATGTAACCCGCTTTCTAAATTTAGCAGGAAAATACAGTAAGCAGGAGTGCATTGATGCATTAAGGCTTGTTGGCGCTGAACATTTACTTAATAGTAATATGCATCGCTTATCCGGTGGTGAAAACCAACGAGTGTTACTGGCGCGCGCTCTGCTTCAGCGTCCTCAGCTGTTGGTATTAGACGAACCAGCTCAGGGTGTGGATATCCAAGGTCAAATCGATCTCTATGACTTAATTGAGAGCATTCGTCACCGCTTTGATTGTGGCGTATTTATGGTGTCGCATGACTTACATTTAGTGATGGCGAAAACGGACGATGTTATTTGTCTGCATCACCATGTTTGCTGCTCAGGTTCACCTGCCACTATTACTCAGCACCCTTCTTACATCGCACTATTTGGCAATGCTGCGAGAGAGTCTCTCGCGTTTTATCATCACGACCATGAGCACCATCATCACGATTTATCCGGAACGCCAGTAAGCGGTGATGCGACATCATGCTCCCACCATAAACACGGACATCACCATCATGATTGAGTTTCTCCTACCTTCTATTCTTGCTGGTATTGGTATCGCGATCATTGCCGGTCCACTTGGGTCATTTGTCGTTTGGCGTAAAATGGCTTACTTCGGAGATACCCTAGCTCATGCATCGTTAATGGGCCTAGCGCTGGGCTTCTTGCTCAACGTAAATCTCTACCTTGCGCTACTCGTCTGCTGTTTAGCTCTGGCCGTTTTGCTTGTCACTCTGCAAAAGCAACAACTTGTGGCTACAGACACGTTGTTAGGTATCTTGGCACACAGTGCACTCTCTATCGGTTTAGTATCGGTTAGCTTTTTGGAAAACGTGCGCGTCGATTTAATGAGCTACCTATTTGGGGACTTACTTGCCGTCTCTCCACAAGATCTGATGTTTATTTACGCAGGTGTTGTTGCGGTAAGCGCG
The DNA here is from genome assembly GCF_033339895.1 of Vibrio sp. 1751. Classification (NCBI taxonomy): domain Bacteria; kingdom Pseudomonadati; phylum Pseudomonadota; class Gammaproteobacteria; order Vibrionales; family Vibrionaceae; genus Vibrio; species Vibrio sp. 1751. The sequence goes on along the minus strand of NZ_JAWOVM010000011.1, from coordinate 20,644 downwards.
TGTTTATACGTCTTCTGGCGCCCACTGCTTTCTAGCACTGTCAGTGAAGAACTTGCCGCTGTTGAGGGCGTGAATACAGACTTAGTTAGATTGGTGTTAATGCTAATGGTGGGTGTAGTAATCGCAGTAGGTATGAAGTTCGTTGGCGCGTTGATCATGACTTCGCTCCTAATTATCCCAGCAGCAACAGCACGTAAAGTCTCTTCATCACCAGAGCAAATGGCATTGTTCGCATCCATTATTGGCTCAGTGGCAGTACTGATGGGGCTTAGCCTATCATGGCACTTCGATACACCGGCCGGCCCTTCCGTAGTGATCAGCGCAACATCCTTATTTATGCTGAGCCAGCTGATTAAAAGCAAAGCATAATCGCATGAGCATTAAACGCGAAAGACCTTGCTAACAACAAACATAAACCCACGGAAACGGAAAAAGAAAAGCCTGCGAAGTCGCAGGCTTTTTAATACTTATTAAGTAGTGTGGTCGATTACCAACCCGTCACTTCACGTAGACCTTGGCCAATCTCTGCTAGAGATTTCACAGTTTTAACGCCAGCCGCTTCTAGTGCAGCAAATTTGTCTTCAGCAGTACCTTTACCACCAGAGATAATCGCACCAGCATGGCCCATACGCTTACCAGGAGGTGCAGTTACACCAGCAATGTAAGAAACTACTGGCTTCGTTACATTTTCTTTAATGTATGCTGCTGCTTCTTCTTCTGCAGTACCACCGATCTCACCGATCATAACGATCGCTTCTGTCTCAGGGTCTTCTTGGAACAGTTTTAGGATATCAATGAAGTTTGAACCCGGGATTGGGTCACCACCGATACCAACACAAGTAGACTGGCCGAAACCTTCGTCAGTGGTTTGCTTAACTGCTTCGTAAGTTAGAGTACCGCTACGAGATACAATACCTACTTTGCCTTTCTTGTGGATGTGACCAGGCATGATACCGATCTTACACTCATCAGGAGTGATAACGCCCGGACAGTTAGGACCAATCATGCGAACGCCAGTTTCTTCTAGCTTCACTTTTACGTCGATCATATCTGTAGTAGGGATACCTTCAGTAATCGTTACGATTAGCTCGATACCCGCGTCAATCGCTTCTAGGATTGCATCTTTACAGAAAGGTGCTGGTACGTAGATGACTGTCGCTGTTGCACCAGTCGCTTCTACTGCTTCACGAACTGTGTTGAATACAGGAAGACCTAGGTGAGTTTGGCCGCCTTTACCTGGAGACACACCACCAACCATTTGCGTACCGTATGCGATAGCTTGCTCTGAGTGGAAAGTACCTTGACCACCAGTGAACCCCTGACAGATTACTTTAGTGTCTTTGTTAATTAATACAGACATTATTTAGCCTCCGCAGCAGCAACAACTTTCTGAGCAGCATCAGTTAGCGACTCAGCAGCAATGATATCAACATCAGAATTAGCAAGAACTTCGCGACCTAGGTCAGCGTTAGTACCTTCAAGACGAACAACAACAGGTACGCTTACGCCTACCTCTTTAACCGCACCGATAATACCTTCTGCGATCATGTCACAACGTACAATACCACCGAAGATGTTAACAAGTACCGCTTTCACATTGTCATCAGATAGGATGATCTTGAATGCTTCAGCAACACGCTCTTTCGTCGCGCCGCCACCTACATCTAAGAAGTTAGCTGGTTTGCCGCCGTGTAGGTTTACGATATCCATCGTACCCATTGCTAGGCCTGCACCGTTAACCATACAGCCAACGTTACCGTCTAGTGCTACGTAGTTCAGCTCCCACTGAGCTGCGTGTGCTTCACGCTCATCTTCTTGTGAAGGATCGTGCATTTCACGAAGCTTAGGCTGACGATACAGTGCGTTTGAGTCGATGTTGATCTTACCGTCAAGACATAGCAAGTTGCCTTCGCCAGTAATCACAAGTGGGTTGATCTCTAGCAGAGCAAGATCGTACTGAGAGAACATAGTGCCAAGACCCATAAAGATCTTAACGAATTGTTTGATTTGGTCGCCTTCAAGACCAAGTTTGAACGCTAGCTCACGACCTTGGTAAGCTTGTGGACCTACTAGTGGGTCAATTGCTGCTTTGTGGATGAGTTCCGGCGTTTCTTCCGCAACTTTTTCAATTTCCACACCACCTTCGGTAGAAGCCATGAAAACGATCTTACGGCTAGCACGGTCAACTACCGCACCTAGGTATAGTTCGTTCGCAATATTTGAAGCTTCTTCAACAAGGATTTTTGTTACTGGCTGACCATTTGCGTCTGTTTGGTAAGTCACTAGGTTTTTACCTAACCACTTCTGTGCAAACTCTTTAACGCCTTCTTTTGTATCGTGTAGCTCTACGCCACCCGCTTTACCACGGCCACCAGCGTGAACCTGACATTTAACTACTTTCTTGGCTGTACTAATACGGCCTGCGGCTTCAAAAGCTTCTTGTGGTGTATCACACGCGTAGCCTTCTGGCACAGGCAAACCGAATTCTGCAAACAGCTGTTTGGCTTGGTATTCATGCAAATTCATTTCGATATTCCGTTTGTTTTTCCCTTAAGGGATTTATTATTTCCATAACGCTGCAGTCTTGGCTGCTTGTACGTCTGTAGGGTCTTCTCAAATCAATCCTTCATCATGAGTTCTCATACTGAAGGATTCAAATGAAGGCCAAACGTTGAGCTAGTCTAGCCATTGAAATTTTTAACGTCTAGCTACCTACGATAACTAGACGTTTTAGCGATATTAAACGTCTAATAGGAGACGTGCTGGGTCCTCTAGTAACTCTTTAATCGTTACTAGGAAACCAACTGATTCACGACCGTCAATTAGGCGGTGATCGTAAGATAACGCTAGGTACATCATCGGCAAGATTTCAACTTTGCCATCCACTGCCATCGGACGCTCTTGGATCTTATGCATACCAAGAATCGCTGATTGAGGTGGGTTGATGATTGGTGTAGACATTAGTGAACCGAACACACCACCGTTTGTGATAGTGAAGTTACCGCCCATTAGCTCGTCTACCGTTAGCTTGCCATCACGACCTTTAATAGCCAGCTCTTTGATGCCTTTTTCAACATCAGCGAAACCAAGCTTGTCACAGTCTTTTAGGACAGGTGTAACTAGACCACGTGGCGTTGATACCGCCATGCTAATGTCGAAGTAGTTGTGGTAAACAATGTCATCGCCATCAATCGAAGCATTTACTTCTGGGTAACGCTTAAGCGCTTCTGTTACTGCTTTCACGTAGAAAGACATGAAGCCCAAACGAATACCGTGACGCTCTTCGAACTGATCTTTGTACTGCTTACGAAGGTCCATGATTGGTTTCATGTTCACTTCGTTAAACGTCGTTAGCATTGCCGTGTTGTTCTTCGCTTCTAGCAGACGGTTAGCAACTGTCTTACGAAGGCGAGTCATTGGAACACGCTTCTGACTGCGAGCCGCTGCCGGCACGTCAACCACTGCTGGCGAGTCTTCTTTTGACGCAGATTTAGCGTTCGCAAGATGCGCTTCAATATCTTCGCGCGTAATACGACCACCAACACCAGTGCCTTTCACTTGGCTTGCTTCTAAGCCATGTTCAGCCAATAAACGGCGCACTGCTGGGCTTAATGCGTCATTACTTTCTTCGCTAAGCGCAGCTTTGTGACGCTTATCAGGAGATGCTTCAGTACCTTCTGTTTTGTCTGCAGTTGGTTCACCTGCAACTGCGCCTGGCTTCAATTTAGCAATGATTTGTTTAGAAAGTACTGTCGCACCTTCTGCTTCAACAATAGCTTCTAAAACGCCAGCTTCCGGAGCTGGAACTTCTAGCACAACTTTGTCTGTTTCGATGTCAACCAAAACCTCGTCACGCTCTACTGCGTCGCCTGGTTGTTTGTGCCATGTCGCTACGGTTGCATCAGCAACTGATTCAGGTAAATCTGGAACCAGAATTTCAATTGTCATATCTGTTTCTTCCTTTAACTTCTAGTTCTTAATTCGAAGTTTTTGAGTTCACGTTCAGAGCGTCTTCAACCAACGCTTTTTGTTGTTTCAAGTGCACCGACATGTAGCCAACTGCTGGCGAAGCAGAAGCTGGGCGACCTGCGTATTTAAGATTTGCACCTGCAGGAATAGCGGCACGGAAGTTATGTTGGCTACAGTACCAAGCACCTTGGTTCTGAGGTTCTTCCTGACACCACACGAAGTCTTCAACGTTAGTGTATTGAGCAATTGCTGCTTGTACTTCTTCCATTGGGAATGGGTAAAGCTGTTCAATACGCACGATAGCAACATCGTCTTGCTCGTTGTTACGGCGCTGCTCTAGTAGGTCAAAGTAAACCTTACCAGCACAGAACACGACACGTTTCACTTTGCTTGGTTCTAAATCATCTACTTCTGGAATTGCAGATTGGAATGTACCATCCGCCAAGTCTTCAATCGTTGAAGTACATAGAGGGTGGCGCAGCAAAGATTTCGGCGACATAACAATGAGAGGTCGACGCATTGGGCGTACAACCTGACGACGAATCATGTGGTACACCTGAGCCGGTGTTGAAGGAACCACAACCTGCATATTTTGCTCAGCACAAAGCTGAAGGTAACGCTCTAAACGTGCAGATGAGTGCTCAGGACCTTGACCTTCATAACCATGAGGTAGAAGCATAGTAAGACCGCACAAACGCGCCCACTTTTGCTCGCCTGACGAGATAAACTGGTCGATAACAACTTGTGCACCGTTGGCAAAATCACCAAACTGTGCTTCCCAGATAGTTAAACCACCTGGTTCGGCTGTTGCGTAACCGTATTCAAACGCCAACACAGCTTCTTCTGACAATACTGAGTCAAAGACTTGGAATGGTCCTTGGTTGTCATGAATATTCGCTAATGGAATGTAAGTGCTTGCATCGGTTTGGTTATGAAGAACCGAGTGACGGTGGAAGAAAGTACCACGACCCGAGTCCTGACCTGAAAGACGAATACGCTTGCCATCGTCAACCAATGTAGCATACGCCAATGTTTCAGCCATACCCCAGTCAATAGCTTTTTCACCGGTCATCATTGCTAGACGATCGTTGTATAGCTTATTAACACGGCTTTGCAGTTTATGGCTTTCTGGGTACTGACACAGACGATTGCCTAGCTCAATAAGGCGTGTCTTGTCGTATTTTGAATCCCACTCCATATCCCATTCGTGCCCTAAGTAAGGGGACCAGTCTACAGAGTGCAACGCCATTGGACGCCATTCTTTAACAACCACTTCACCGCGATCCAATGCATCGCGATACTCATTGACTAACTGAGTCGCTGTCTCGATATCTGACTCATTTTTGTCGATCAGAACATCTGCATACAATTTGCGTGGTGTAGGATGCTTTTTGATTTTCTGGTACATCAAAGGCTGAGTCGCATTTGGCTCATCCGCCTCATTGTGACCGTGGCGACGGTAACATACAAGATCGATCACGACATCGCGCTTGAACTCGTTACGGTAATCCAATGCAATGCGAGTAACAAAAGCAACTGCTTCTGGGTCATCTGCGTTTACATGGAAAATTGGCGCCTGCACCATCTTCGCGATATCGGTACAGTACATCGTAGAACGCGTGTCACGAGGATTAGACGTCGTAAAGCCTACTTGGTTGTTGATGACGATACGTACCGTACCACCAACTTGGAACCCACGAGCAAGAGACATGTTGAACGTTTCGGCAACCACACCCTGACCAGCGATTGCAGAATCACCGTGGATGGTGATAGGAAGTACTTTGCTACCTTGATTATCACCCAAGCGGTCTTGACGTGCTCGAACTGAGCCCATGACTACCGGGTTTACGATTTCTAGGTGTGATGGGTTAAATGCAAGCGCTAAGTGAACATCACCGCCTGGAGTCGCAAAATCAGCAGAGAAACCTTGGTGATATTTCACATCACCCGTCCCCCAAGTTTCGTCGTGTTTACCGGCGAACTCATCAAACAGGTCTTGAGGTTTCTTACCAAGTACGTTCACCAGCATGTTCAAACGACCGCGGTGAGCCATACCGATAACCACTTCACGCATTCCACTTGTACCCGCATGACGGATCAACTCTTTCGTCATCGGAATCAGCGCATCACCACCTTCTAAAGAGAAACGTTTTGCACCTGGGAATTTCGCCCCGAGGTAACGCTCCAAACCTTCAGCGGCTGTTAGCTCTTCTAGGAATGTGCGCTTCTCATCTTTGTTGAATGATGGCTGGCCTACGACAGACTCAAGGCGTTGCTGAATCCAACGCTTTTGCTCTGTGTCAGTCATGTGCATGTATTCAGCACCGATGGAACCGCAATAAGTTTTGTTGAGGGCTTCATAGATATCTTTCAACTTCATGGTTTCTTGCCCAACAGCAAAAGAACCTACGTTGAAAGTTTCTTCGAAGTCATCTTCGGTAAGATTATGAAAAGCAGGGTCTAACTCCGCCACTGTTGGGCGTTGCCATAGACCTAGTGGGTCTAATTCTGCAGCTTCATGCCCGCGGAAACGGTATGCGTTGATTAGCTGTAGAACTTTTACTTGTTTTGCATCGACATCTGGGTCACTAACTTGGACATTGTAATGCTTTGTTTCTCTAGCGAGTCGTCGGAAGTAGTCACGGACACGTGAATGTGGTTGTTCTGCCACTTCTTCTGATGGCTTAGGCAAGCCTTCAAAAACACGTTTCCACTCCTCACTTACCAGATCGGGATCACTTAGATACAGTTCGTAGAGGTCCTCTACATACGTTGCATTGGCGCCAGCCAAGTGTGAAGACTCGAGCCATGCCTTCATCACGCCGTTGTGCATATTTTCCCTTAACCAGTAGTTTTCACGTTTGCTTCGGTCTTTGCCGAGCTATAAGAGCCGACTAAAAATACGGTCGGCAATTTTTGTATTCTTTACTCGAATATTACTGAAGCAGTGAAGCGGTCATATCGGGTGATCCGCAACACTGCGACACTCCTAAGAGCGAGTAAATTAAACCGAACGATTAACCAACATCGACTTAATGTGACCGATGGCTTTCGTCGGATTTAATCCCTTAGGACAAACACTTACACAATTCATGATGCCATGGCAACGAAAAACGCTAAATGCATCATCAAGATCAGACAAACGTTCATCTGTTGCCGTATCGCGGCTATCAATTAGCCAACGGTACGCTGCGAGAAGACCAGCTGGGCCGATGAATTTATCAGGGTTCCACCAGAATGATGGGCAAGACGTTGTACAACATGCACACATGATACATTCGTACAATCCATCTAAATGCGCACGGTCATCAGGCGATTGTAGATTCTCACGTGATGGTGGTAATGCACCATCATCAATCAAGAATGGTTTAACTTTCGCATAGTTATCATAGAACTGCGTCATGTCAACGATAAGATCGCGCACGACAGGTAACCCTGGTAGTGGACGAATAACTATCTTATCGCCTTGTAGAGCAGATAACGGTGTGATACACGCTAGGCCGTTTTTACCATTCATATTCAAACCATCAGAACCACACACCCCTTCACGGCATGAGCGACGGAAAGCGATGCTTGGATCTTGCTCTTTTAGCAGAATCAATGCATCAAGCACCATCATGTCTGAGCCTTCGTCTACCTCAAGGGTATACTCTTTCATGTAAGGCTTAGTATCCACATCCGGATTGTAACGGTATAAAGAGAAGTTTAATTTCATAGTCGTATCCTCCCTTTAGTATGTACGTACTTTCGGCGGGAAAGCTTCACGATGCGTTGGCGTCATGTTCACATCACGCTTAGTCATCGCTTCTGTTTCCGGATTGTAGATAGAGTGGCATAGCCAGTTCTCATCATCACGCTCAGGGAAATCGAAACGAGCATGTGCGCCACGACTCTCTGTACGGTAGTTCGCTGCAACGGCAGTTGAAAACGCGGTTTCCATCAGGTTATCAAGTTCTAGACACTCGATACGCTGCGTGTTGAACTCTGAAGACTTGTCCGCTAGATGCGCGTCTTTCAAACGTTCGCGAATCACTTTCAACTCTTCTAGACCGGTTGCCATCGCATCGCCTTCACGGAATACCGAGAAGCTGTTTTGCATGCATGCTTGTAGGTCTTTACGAATCTGAACTGGATCTTCACCACCAGTGCTGTTTTCCCAACGCATAGTACGCGCTAGAGACGCTTCAATATCAGATTCTGTTGCAGGACGAGCTTCCGATTGCGCTGCTAGCGTTTCGCCAAGGTGCAAGCCAGTGGCACGACCAAATACGACCAAGTCTAGTAATGAGTTGCCGCCCAGACGGTTAGCACCGTGTACCGATACAGAAGCAATCTCACCACATGCGTAAAGACCTTGTACTTCCATCTCGCTACCGTCGGCCTTCTGCTTAATTGCTTGGCCAGAGACTTGAGTAGGTACACCACCCATCATGTAGTGACAAGTTGGAATTACTGGAATTGGCTCTTTCACAGGGTCAACGTGTGCAAATGTACGAGACAGTTCACAGATACCTGGTAGACGTGATTCAAGTACTTCTTTACCAAGGTGATCAAGTTTCAACTTGATATGTGGACCCCAAGGACCATCACAGCCGCGGCCTTCACGGATTTCAATCATCATTGAACGAGCAACCACGTCACGACCAGCAAGGTCTTTCGCGTTTGGTGCGTAGCGCTCCATGAAGCGTTCACCATCTTTATTTAGAAGGTAACCACCTTCACCACGACAACCTTCCGTCACTAGAACACCCGCGCCAGCAATACCTGTTGGGTGGAACTGCCACATTTCCATGTCTTGCATTGGAACGCCTGCGCGAAGTGCCATACCAACGCCATCACCCGTGTTGATGTGCGCGTTAGTGGTCGATGCGTAAATACGACCTGCACCACCTGTAGCTAGAATGGTTGCTTTTGATTTGAAGTAACAGATTTCACCCGTTTCCATACAAATCGCAGTACAACCCATGATTGCGCCGTCTTGGTTTTTCACAAGATCCAAAGCGTACCACTCCGAGAAGATGGTTGTTTTGTGTTTTACGTTTTGCTGGTAAAGCGTGTGAAGAAGTGCGTGACCAGTACGGTCTGCAGCAGCGGCTGTACGAGCAGCCTGCTCACCACCAAACTCTTTAGATTGACCACCGAATGGACGTTGGTAGATGGTACCATTATCAAAACGAGAGAATGGCAGACCCATTTTTTCAAGCTCGATAACTGACTCAGGACCATTTTTACACATGTATTCAATCGCGTTCTGGTCACCGATGTAGTCGGAACCTTTAACGGTATCGTACATGTGCCATTGCCAATCGTCTTTGTGCGAGTTACCCAGAGCAACAGTAATGCCACCCTGTGCAGACACAGTATGAGAACGTGTTGGAAATACTTTTGACAACAAAGCACATGATAGGCCTTGTTCTGAAATTTGTAGTGCAGCGCGCATACCTGCACCACCAGCGCCGATTACTACGGCATCAAACTCACGAACTGGAATAGACACTTACGCACCCCACAGAATAAATAGACCAGAGAAGACATAGCCGAATAGCACGGCAATAACACCAAGTTGTAGTGCGCCACGTAGTTTCGCGCACTTAATGTAATCAGTTAATACTTGCCACAAACCAACCCAAGCGTGAATCAGGATCGAGACAAGTGCCAACATGGTGAATACTTTAGTGAAGGTACCACCAAAGAATTGGGTCCAAGATGCGTAAGAGATATCTGAAAATGCACAGAAGCTAATCAGATAAATCGTGTATAGCGTCATAATGATTGCAGTTGCACGAATTAGTAGGAAATCGTGTACACCATTACGACCAAATGAAGATACGTGTTTTACCATACCAAGATCCCCGCCAATAATGATAATACTGCTGTTGCACCAAACGCGACTTTAGCGCTCATCGTGCCTGAATCTAGTTCTTCAAAGTGACCTAGATCCATCAATAAGTGACGGATACCACCTGCGATGTGGTAGGCAAGTGCAGTAAGAATTCCCCACAGGATGAATTTTACGAAGAAGCTATCGACGATGTCAGCGGCTTCCATAAAACCCATTGGGGATGACAGAGAAATGGATAGTAACCACAGTAATATACCCACCGCAACAAACGTAATTACCCCAGACACACGGTGTAGGATGGATGCGATTGCTGTGATAGGAAAGTGGATGGTCTGTAAATCTAAATTAACAGGTCTTGACTTTCTTTCTTTCACGGGCTTGCTCACTCAGCTCCATTGAGCATTTATTGTTATAACCAATTTCAGCTTCCAAACGTACAAAAGTTAACATCTATTTAACAAATATCGCGAGTAACCACTCAGATAAGTGTAAACAAGTTGTTAACAAACGGAATCCAGCAACAAACCTCACTCTTTGTTTCTAGCCCCGAATTTATAAGGATTTAACTAAAATTTTCTTTGCCAATATACGGCGAGCAACATTCTAATACAATTGGTGTAACAAATTATGCTACATAGAACAGATTTTTAACGATTTTCATGAGAAAAATCATAACAAGTGCACACAAAGATGGAGAAAAATTGACTTTAAGCTTTAACAACAGTACAAAAATGGCACATAAACATCCTGGACGGATTAAATAATAAACAAAGGAGATTGTTATGGCGGATAAGAAAGCGACCCTTCATGTTGAAGGTCAAGCGCCAATCGAACTGCCAATTATGGACGGTACGCTAGGTACACCTGTAATTGACGTTCGTAAGCTGGGAGCCAATGGTTACTTTACTTTTGACCCAGGTTTTCTTGCCACTGCATCTTGTGAATCATCAATCACGTACATCGATGGCGGCAAAGGTATTCTTTTGCACCGCGGTTTCCCGATTGATCAATTAGCCAATAACGCAGATTACTTAGAAGTATGTTACATCCTTCTTTATGGTGAAGCCCCTACCCGAGAACAATACGAGCAATTCAAAACGACCGTTACTCGTCACACAATGGTACACGAGCAAATCGCAAGCTTTTTCCATGGCTTCCGACGCGATGCACACCCAATGGCGGTAATGTGTGGTGTAGTTGGAGCACTTGCAGCCTTCTATCACGACTCTCTTGACATTAACAACGACGAACACCGCGAAATTGCAGCGTACCGTCTGCTGTCAAAAATGCCAACACTGGCGGCGATGTGTTACAAATACTCTATCGGTCAGCCATTTATTTACCCTCGTAACGACCTTAGCTACGCAGAGAACTTCTTGCATATGATGTTCGCAAACCCTTGCGAAGAGTATGAAGTAAATCCTGTGGTTGCCCGTGCGATGGATAAGATTTTCACTCTACACGCGGATCACGAACAGAATGCGTCGACATCAACTGTTCGTCTAGCTGGCTCTTCTGGTGCGAACCCATTTGCATGTATTGCCGCTGGTATTGCATCCCTTTGGGGACCTGCTCACGGTGGTGCAAACGAAGCCTGCTTGAGAATGCTAGAAGAGATTGGCAGCGTCGATAACATCCCTGAATATGTAGACCGCGCGAAAGACAAAGATGACCCATTCCGCTTAATGGGCTTTGGTCACCGCGTTTACAAGAACTACGACCCACGTGCGACAGTAATGCGCGAAACGTGTCATGAAGTTCTCAAAGAGCTAAACATTCAAGACCCTCTGCTAGACGTTGCAATGGAACTTGAGCGCATTGCGCTTTCTGATGAGTACTTCGTGTCTAAGAAGCTGTACCCGAACGTAGACTTCTACTCAGGTATCATTCTTAAAGCGATTGGTATTCCAGTTTCTATGTTTACGGTTATCTTCGCGATTTCTCGTACCATCGGCTGGATTGCTCACTGGAACGAAATGCACAGCGATCCACTGAACCGCATCGGTCGTCCTCGTCAGCTATACACTGGTGAGACACAGCGTGAGTTTTCTCCACTTCACGAACGTGAATGATCTTTTTAGTTAGAAGATAAACAAAAGGGTTGAGATTTTGTCTCAACCCTTTTTTCTTTTCAGCGTTTCACGTTATGAATAGCGAACACTAAACCGGATTATCAATATCGATAAACTCCACATGTAGGCCATATTCATCCGCTAGCCATTTTCCTAAAGCCTGAACACCATAACGCTCAGTAGCATGGTGACCTGCAGCAAAGTAATGAATGTCCATTTCACGAGCGGTATAAGTGGTACGCTCTGAAATTTCTCCAGAGATAAATGCATCCAGCCCGTGTTGTACAGCAAGTTCAATGAAATCTTGCCCTCCACCAGTGCACCAACCGACTGTCTCAATCATCTTATCGGTATTCTCTGGAGCAATATGCAGTGGTTCTCTATCAAGAACTTGATTGATCTTGCTCGCAAACTCAGCACCAGACATCGGTTTTTTCAAGCGTCCAAACATGGCTACTGATTGAGGGTGTCCTTCAAGTCCACCTTCTACTTCGATTTCAAGTAAGCGAGCTAATTCGGCGTTGTTGCCTAGCTCTGGGTGAATATCCAGAGGAAGGTGATAACCATATAAGTTGATATCGTTTTTGATCAGACTACGAATTCGTTTACCTTTCATACCACGAATTGGCTCAGGTTCACCTTTCCAAAAATAACCGTGATGAACGAGTAATGCGTCTGCATTAAGCTCAATCGCTTTATCGATTAAGGCTTGAGAGGCAGTTACGCCAGTGATAATACGCTTTACGGCTGGCGTCCCTTCTACCTGTAACCCGTTTGGTGCGTAATCTTTAATTAACTGCGGTGACAGTTTGTCATTAAGAATCTGTTCTAGCTTTAAGTTATTCATTATTACTTCCAATTTCTAGCGCATGTAAACCTAAATAACCTCTCGATGGAATCAGACGAAAGAGTGCAACCTAGTTGATACAACAACGTTTTGACATCTGGCACCTTGATATCATTTAGGTCTTTAAAGTGTATCTCGAACCCTAATATCGATGCTAGCCACCCTACCCTCAAAAGCAAATTTAGTTACAATAACAAAGCTTGTCGCCTCACCATACATATAGGGATACGGATGAACCAACTGCAACGCTTTTACCAATGGATCGCCACTTCACCTCCTCTTTTCAAGTTACGCCCTCCGTTTACAACCTTAGAGGATCTTTCGGTAACGCCTTTAAATAACGCTGAGCAATACAATGGTAATCCAAGATTGGGCTTTTTATATCAGCACTTATGCACTGCAGTTCTCTCTAGTTCAGAACGATATCAGGTTATCGCGGAAGAGGTTCAGTTAAACGACATCGAAGGTAAGACTATTGGTGCTATCGACTTGGTGTTGCGGAATACAGAATCAAATCAAATAGAACACTGGGAAGTAGCGATTAAGTTTTATCTTCTTTATAACGGCGTATGGTATGGTCCGAATGCTCACGACCAGCTGCATACAAAACTGAATAGAATGCTTACTCATCAGTTGAAAATGAGCGATCGCCCGGAATTTCAAAAAATAATTCCGTTAAACGACGCTCCACAAGAACGTCTATTGATGCAAGGACGACTCTATATTAATCCGTTTACTCCAGAGCCAACTCCTAGCGAGTGCTTGGGTTATGAATTAAATCCAAGTCAGATTAGTGGTTACTGGTGCTATCAAAGTCAATGGGATTTAATTGGTAAACCCCTTTATCATTTACATAAACCATGCTGGGCGATCGGAACAGACGATTTCTCTCAACCTATTGAAAAGCCTTTAGATCGATTCATACACGCACAAACGGAAGACGGTCAATTCTGGTTTGTGGTACCAGATTCATGGCCCGGAGATAAAGCTGTTCGGGGCACTTAAACATGAAAGGGTTGATGTTTTCACATCAACCCTTTGCTAGATACATTGACCATTGGATGTTTTACAAACCAGCGGCTGCAAACACTTGATTAACTATTTCTTGTGCTTCTGCTTCGATTTGTTTTAGGTGCTCTTCACCTTTAAAACTCTCACAGTAAATCTTGTAGATATCTTCTGTGCCTGATGGACGAGCAGCAAACCAGCCATTCGCTGTTGTTACTTTTAGACCACCGATTGCAGCACCATTACCAGGCGCATGCGTGAGACGAGCCGTAATTGGATCACCCGCTAGTGTTTCAGCCGCGACCATTTCTGGCGACAACTTCTTCAGCACGTCTTTTTGTGGGCCATTTGCTACAGCTTGAATACGGTTGTACTTAGATTCACCGTGCTTCGCTGCAAGCTCTTCATAGTAATCTTGAGGGTTCTTACCCGTTACCGCAGTGATCTCTGCTGCTAGAAGGCATAGCAAGATGCCATCTTTGTCTGTTGACCAAGGCGTGCCATCTTTACGAAGGAAAGACGCACCAGCACTTTCTTCGCCGCCGAAACCAAACTTACCAGTGTACAGACCGTCTACAAACCATTTGAAACCAACAGGCACTTCACATAGCTCACGACCTAGATCCGCAACAACACGGTCAATCAGCGCACTTGAAACTAGTGTTTTACCAACAGCGACGTCTTTACCCCACGCGTCACGATGACGGTACAAGTAGTCAATACAAACGGCTAAGAAGTGGTTCGGGTTCATCAAACCTTTTGGCGTAACGATACCGTGACGGTCGTAGTCAGGATCGTTACCAAATGCTAAATCGTATTCGTCTTTCAGTGCCAATAGACCCGCCATTGCGTAAGGAGAAGAACAGTCCATACGCACAACGCCGTCTTTATCTAGTGACATGAATTGGAAAGAAGGATCGATCGATTCACTTACTAGCGTTAGGTCTAGGTTGTATGCTTGACCAATTTGACGCCAGTAATCGATACCGCTGCCACCCAATGGATCTACACCAATCTTCAGGTTCGCCTTTTGGATTGCTTCCATATCGATAACGTTCACCAGGTCATCGATGTATGGCTTCACCAAGTCCATCTCTACAAACAGATCCGATGCTTTTGCTTCTGCTAGTGGTAGGCGTTTAACACCTTGTAAACCTTCAGCAATCAATTCGTTCGCACGATCTTCGATAGCTTGAGTCAACTCAGCTTCAGCAGGACCACCATGTGTCGGATTGTATTTGATACCGCCGTCTTGTGGTGGGTTATGTGATGGGGTAATAACGATACCGTCTGCTTTTTCATCGTGTTTGATGTTGTAAGTCAGAATCGCGTGTGAAATACCCGGTGTTGGCGTGTAACCGTTGTCTTGTTGGACAATCACTTTCACACCATTTGCGATCAATACTTCAATCACACTTGAAAAAGCTGGTTCAGATAGCGCATGCGTGTCTTTACCCACAAACAACGGGCCAGTTGTGCCTTGCTCAGCACGAACTTCTGCTACCGCTTGAGCGATCGCTAAAATGTGGTTTTCGTTAAAAGTGTGCTTGTCTGCAGTACCGCGGTGGCCAGAAGTACCAAATTGAACTTTGTGTTCTGCGTTTGCCGCGTCTGGTTGAAGTAAGAAGTAGTTAGCAACGAGTGCTGGGATATTGTGAAGATCTTCCTGCTGCGCTTTTTGCCCAGCACGAGGGTGCATAGCCATGTTTGACATCCTTTCTTTCAATACAAATAAAATTAAAAAAGCCTCATAATATCCGCTCACTGCGACGCATTATGAGGCTTCTATCAGGTTTCTTAGATTGAACCTGTTACTTTTTCTATTAAGTCAGGTTGGAACCCCATGTGTGCCATCACTTGTTCAACCATCTGTCTTTTACGACTTGTATTGTTATTCGTGATAACCCAAAACGGTGTGCCAGGAATGGCTTTTGGCTTGGTCGTATTACCGTTTGCTAGCAAGGTTTCTTCATTGTCTGCAAAGTACACGCGTTTGCGTCCTTTTACATTCGTAGCCTGGGCGAAACCTTCTGGATTCAATTTATGTAAGGTCGATAATACCAACATAAAGCGATCAATCGCTTTTTTTAGACCGGCAAACTCATCAGAAATAAGCAGCGAACGCATTTCTTTCACTACATCAACAGATTCCGTTTTACCCGCATCTTTACTTACTACAATCCCTTGTGGCTTCTCTACTACAGGCGCGGCTTTAGCTTCCTGCAACTGACCATCAAGGTTTAAAAGGCGTCGCAAAATATCCGAGGCGCTTTCACCGATATGCTTAGTTTGACTAGCTATATAACGGTATAGATCCTCATCAACCTCAATTGTTTTCATTCGCTTTTCACATTCTCAATGTTTAAACTCTGGGGGATTATAACGAGATCCACGCGGATACTCCACGTTAAACCCATCACGAATAAGATAAAATGTCAGCATTACTCAACTATAAGCAGGAAGGCCAAGGCCAAACAGTTGTTTTGATTCACGGATTGTTTGGTAGTTTAAGTAATCTGGGTCTACTCGCCCGCGATCTTATTAAAGATCACACGGTGATCAGTATTGATCTGAGAAATCACGGCCTCTCTTTCCACTCCGAAGTCCATAACTATACCGATATGGCAAAAGATGTGGCTCAGCTCCTTCAGCACTTAAACGTTGAGCCATCTATTGTTATTGGTCACTCCATGGGCGGAAAAGTCGCGATGGCTCTTGTGGACATTGCTCCAAATGTAGTCAAGCAGTTAGTCGTTCTCGACATGGCGCCTGTAGCCTACACTACGAACCGCCACGATAATGTTTTTAACGGCTTACATGCTGTTATTAATGAAAAACCAGCAAATCGACAGCAAGCCATGGATATCCTAGCTCAACATATTGAACTCGATGGTGTAAGACAATTTCTCTCTAAATCACTGTACAAAAATGGCGATAAGATGGATTGGCGGTTTAACGTACCGAGCCTTTTTGAGAATTATGACCAAATTATTGGCTGGCAAGAAATCACACCAACAGATATCCCAACTTTATTTATCAAAGGCGGCGACTCTGACTACTTAATGCCAGAACATCAGCCGGCAGTGAAGCGACAATTTAACCATGCTAAAGCACACATTATCGCTGGCACTGGTCACTGGTTACACGCCGAGAAACCGACAGAAGTAATGAGAGTCATTCGAAAATACATTTCGAGTTAACAAATTCGAAAAGCAACACTAGATTATTGAAATAACCCTTCTTGTAGTGCATTAACTTTACCGTTTAACAGTGGTATAGTGCGCCCAAGATTTTTCGGCATGAAGGGCTAAAATGCTTTACGACTATATGGATATGCTCGAGTCTATTGGGCTCGATCTTCTTTTTGCTGCTATCTTTTTTTTCATCGGGATGGCGATAAAAGATGTGCTAAAGCAAGGCAATGTACCTGTTTTTGGTCGTCGTATTGTGTGGTTAGTCCTTTTCCTAGGCTGTGCTGGCTTTATTGCAAAAGGTGTAATTCAGCTAACTTGGGAAGGCTCAGGGTTAGGTTAAACCCTTAGTAACATCGCCAATAACAAACAATGTAAAGGTATAGACTCTATGGCAAGTGTAGGTATCTTCTTCGGTAGCGACACAGGTAATACTGAAGCCGTTGCAAAGATGATTCAAAAGCAACTAGGTAAACATCTAGTTCACGTTCAAGACATCGCGAAAAGCAGCAAAGAAGACATTGATAACTTCGATCTTCTTCTTCTAGGTATCCCAACTTGGTACTACGGCGAAGCACAATGTGATTGGGATGACTTCTTCCCTGAGCTTGAGCAAATCGACTTCTCTACTAAGCTAGTGGCTATCTTTGGCTGTGGCGACCAAGAAGACTACGCAGAATACTTCTGTGACGCGATGGGCACAGTCCGTGATATCGTTGAATCTAAAGGCGGCACAATTCTTGGCCATACCTCGACAGAAGGCTACGAATTTGAAGCGTCTAAAGCACTTGTTGAAGGTGACGAAAGCCAATTCGTAGGTCTATGTATTGATGAAGACCGCCAACCAGAATTGACTGACGAGCGTGTTGAAAGCTGGGTTAAACAGATCTATGAAGAGATGTGTTTAGCTGAGCTAGAAGGCTAATCAAATTGAATGATACAAAGACCTCCACTTGGAGGTCTTTTTGTATGTATTGTCACACAGCATCGGTAAGTACTTCCTCTTCGCGATACTGAGGTTTCTTTCTTACATAAAGCTTGCGTTGAACCTCTGAAACCACATTCCCCTGTTTATCTTTTACATGAGTAATAAACTCAGGAAAACACTTTTCTCCATTCCGTGTCATTTGATAAATGTTTTCCAGCATCCCTTCAGTGACCTCAAATTCTGCAAACAAATCACTTTGCCCCGGCTTAATAAAGTTAATGCTTGCCTCTTTATCCCACACATAATATTCCTCTCGTAGAATCCCCATCAGCATCAACGAGTAAATAGGATCAGTTAAAGAGAAAATACTGCCGCCATATTGGGTGCGATTGGCATTTTTATTCCACCAGCGAAGCTTTAAACGTACCTTTACAGTACGGAAGTCTTGAGAAATATGTAAGATTTTAATACCCGCCCCCCAAAAAGGAGGCCAAATATTGAGTGCGAACTTTACAATTCCTGGTTTGTATATCTTCGCTAGTCGCCTATTCATCGCTATCCCTGCCCTCTCCAAGCTTAATGTTACACAATTGTAACTGGTCAGAGCTGTAATATAATGGACCTGTTTCTAATTTACAAAAAGATTCTATTAACCCTTTGAAGTTCGTGGTTTAATGTTCCGAACGCTTATCCTATAATGGTAGGAAGATTGAATTCTGTTAAATCGCTGCAGATGATCCAACGGGAAAGTATATGTCAGATAATAATCAGGCGCTGAAGGATGCGGGTTTAAAAGTAACCCTTCCGAGGCTAAAAATTCTAGAAGTACTTCAGCAGCCAGACTGCCAGCACATCAGTGCTGAAGATTTGTACAAAAAGTTGATTGATCTAGGTGAAGAAATTGGCCTAGCAACTGTTTACCGAGTTCTAAACCAGTTCGACGATGCTGGTATTGTAACTCGTCACCACTTTGAAGGTGGAAAGTCAGTCTTCGAATTATCGACTCAACATCACCACGACCACCTAGTGTGCCTAGACTGTGGTGAGGTAATTGAATTTTCTGACGATCTTATTGAAGAACGTCAAAAAGAGATTGCAGCTAAGTACAATGTCACACTAACAAACCACAGCTTATACTTGTACGGCAAGTGTAGCGATGGTGGTTGTAAAGACAATCCAGATGCACACAAACCGAAAAAATAAGGGTTTGTTAATTTAAAAAGTAAACGTCAGCACATGCTGGCGTTTTTTGTTTCTAGAAGTCAGTACCTTAGACGTCAGTACTTTGGTTACAGAACAAAAGCTACTAAACACCCATCTTTTTTCTCCACAGTTTTGCACATCTATATAGCACTCTGTGGGATTAGGTATAAAAAATGCCAGCGTTTGCTGGCATTTTTTCATCTTTCTCAGCATTAATTGAGATTATTGATTCTCAATTTTTGCCCAGGTATCACGTAGACCAACCGTGCGGTTGAATACTAGATTATCTGCTGAAGAGTCTTTCGAGTCTGCACAGAAGTAACCCATACGTTCAAACTGGTAACCTTTTTCTGCTTCTGCAGAAGCTAGGCTAGGCTCGACGAAGCCATTGATCACAACTAATGATTCAGGATTGATAGTAGAAGCAAAATCTTCCGCTGCGCCTGGGTTTGGCACCGTAAATAAACGATCGTACAGACGAATTTCCGCTGGAAGAGCTTTATCAGCTGACACCCAATGAATAACGCCTTTCACTTTACGACCATCTGCTGGGTTTTTACCTAGCGTATCTGCATCGTAAGAACAGAAGATCGTTGTGATGTTGCCTTCGGCATCTTTTTCAACGCGCTCAGCTTTGATCACGTAAGCACCACGTAAACGAACTTCTTTACCTAGCACTAAACGCTTGTACTTTTTGTTCGCTTCTTCACGGAAGTCTTCACGCTCAATCCACAATTCACGCGTGAATGGCACTTCACGCACGCCCATTTCAGGTTTATTTGGGTGGTTGGCAACTGTCAAGTTTTCTACTGCGCCTGCTTCAAAGTTTTCGATAACAACTTTAACAGGATCCAGTACAGCCATTGCACGCGGAGCGTTCTCGTTTAGGTCATCACGAATACAAGATTCTAATGAACTAAACTCGATCATATTTTCTTGCTTCGTTACACCAATACGCTTACAAAACTCACGAATAGATGCAGGTGTGAAGCCACGACGACGCAGACCTGAGACAGTCGGCATACGTGGATCATCCCAACCATTAACCAGTTTTTCAGTAACTAGCTGGTTAAGCTTACGCTTAGACATCACTGTGTATTCAAGGTTTAAACGACTGAACTCGTATTGATGTGGACGGCTTTCGATCGTGATGTTGTCTAGAACCCAATCGTACAGACGACGGTTATCCATGAATTCAAGCGTACAAATAGAGTGCGTAATGCCTTCTAATGCATCAGAAATACAGTGCGTAAAGTCGTACATTGGGTAAATGCACCACTTATCACCAGTTTGGTGGTGCGTAGCAAAACGCACACGGTATAAAACTGGATCGCGCATGACCATGAATGAAGAACCCATGTCGATTTTAGCACGAAGACACGCTTTACCTTCTTCAAATTCACCAGCGCGCATTTTTTCAAACAACGCCAAGTTCTCTTCAACAGAACGGTCACGGTATGGACTTGGTTTACCTGGCGCCTTTAGTGTGCCGCGGTATTCACGAATTTGCTCTGGACTTAGCTCATCTACGTACGCTAAGCCTTTGTTAATCAATTCAATTGCATATTCGTAAAGCTTATCGAA
>NZ_JAWOVM010000010.1:0-91385 GCF_033339895.1 Vibrio sp. 1751 | reverse complement strand
CAACAGCAACAGCAACAGCAACAGCAACAGCAACAGCAACAGCAACAGCAACAGCAACAGCAACAGCAACAGCAACAAAAGTCTCAAAACGAAGGGAAAGAAGCGCAAGGACAACAGTCACAAAATCAGCAAGATTCTGAAAATAAAAAAGAAAAACAAAAAACGGAACAACATCAACCGCAACGAGATGACAAGCAAGTGAAGGATCAAGGTGAACCAATACAGGCTAAAGCGCATCCCGAAAAAATGCATCAGGATGATCCTGAGTTCCGTCGACTAGAAGCAGTAGAAAGTGCTCGCGACCCAAGCTTTTTGATCCGTGCGCAAATGCAACTTCAAGCGCAACAAAAACAACCTCCACAACAATCTCAAAAGGAGTGGTAAGCCTGTGATGAACAAAGGCGTAAAACTGGTCTTTATTTTTGTGGCCAGCCTAATATCCAGTTTCTCGGTGATGGCACAGACACTTCAAGCTAGTGTGAATAAAACACAAGTAGCCAAGAATGAAGTGATTAACCTCAGAATCATTTCAGATACTGAGCTCAGGCCAGACTCAATCGACTTCAATGTTCTAGAGAAAGACTTCTTCTTGGGTCAACCTCGTTATGGCCGCTCTAGCAATAACATTAACGGAAGAAAATCAGTGCGTACCGAGTGGAGTATCTCAATTGCACCAATGAAAGAAGGTGTTCTGACTATTCCAAGTTTTTCCGCTGATG
This sequence comes from Vibrio sp. 1751, assembly GCF_033339895.1. NCBI lineage: Bacteria > Pseudomonadati > Pseudomonadota > Gammaproteobacteria > Vibrionales > Vibrionaceae > Vibrio > Vibrio sp. 1751. The sequence goes on along the minus strand of NZ_JAWOVM010000010.1, from coordinate 90,666 downwards.
GTATGAAAACGGAGCCGATCAAACTACGTGTCAACGCGAGCCAAACAGACCCCAATCTTGATGATCTATTTAGCTTCAATATTACGGTCGACAACAGTACGCTCTACCCTCAGCAATCTGCAACATTACGTATACAGCTTCTAATCAAAGCGGACACTCGACGCCTAGATAACCCACAAATAGTACCTCCGCAAATTGAAGGCATGAAGCTTGAGGCACTGGGTGGCTTACAGCAAAGACAGAAGATCTTAAATGGGTTAGAAGTAGCGGTCATAGAGCAGTCGTTTCGCTTAACGGCCAATCAACCAGGCACTTATACCTTGATAGGTCCTAAACTGACCGGTTCTTATATTTATGGCGACAGCTTGACGGGCTCAACCAAAATAATGCCTATCAATACCAAAGCGGAACGCATGCCAATAACGGTCAAACCGATTCCGAGCGAATTTAAAGGTGAATGGCTTCCTGCTTCAGCGTTAGAAATGACACAGAGCTGGCAAGACGATCAAGGTAATCTACTGTCGATTAACGCGATCAACACAGTAAAGCAAGGTTCTTCACTCACTCGAACCATTCAAGTTAAGGCTCGCGGTACACAAGCCGAATATCTGCCACGAGTCAATATTAGTTACCCGAGTTCACTGCGCGTGTATCCCGAACAACCTAAGTTCGATAGTGCGAGAGATGGCACCGTTACCATGACGGTGAAGCAAGTCATTATTCCTACAGAGGCCGGGAAATATACCTTACCAGGATACGACTTGAACTGGTGGGACAGTCAAAATGATGAAGCGAAGAAAACAACGTTACCAGAGCTAACATTAGACGTAGAGAAAAATGACACTGGGCTAATCACGTTGCCGGAATCGCCTCTTTCAGCGCCTTTAGTGTCAGCCCCTAGTCCTGAATCAAGCGGCGATGTAAACAGTCTCTGGCGAACATTAACCTTTGTTTTCTTAGGGCTTTGGATAATGACATTGGGAATCGCTATTTGGGCATGGAAAAAGCGGTCAATAACAGCGAGTGGAACGGTTTCATATACTGAACAGCCACTTTGCATCGACGCGCTAAAAAAAGTCATCGAAGAGGGCGATGCTGCGAAAATTGAACGCTCTGTAAATGAGTATTTAACCACTCATCAAGGCAGGCTAAACCCTGGCGACGTACAAGCAATTAAGCAAGAGCTTAATGCCATGAATCAAGCGTATTTTAGTGCTAACCAACAACCTTGGAGCCCTGATTCGCTGCTAGCGAAAATTCAAAACCTTGGCAAAGCAAACGTAACGAAAACCGACCACCAACTCGAAAAGTTATAAATAACTAGATAACAATGGCAGCTCTCATGAGCTGCCAATTCTCTTATCCGGCCAAATTTTGCTTTAGCGGTTTTATCTAGAGCACCAACCGCCGCTTCTTCCCTATCAAGTTGCTCTTATGAACATCACTTACTCAACAAAACTTGGGGCTCGTATTCGTATCGCCTTACACAATTTCGCCCATGATTCTTCGCTTGATAGAGTGCCTTATCCGACAACTGATATAAATGGTCGAAATTAAAGTCTTTGCCTTTCGCTTTATAACAGGAGTAACCGACTGAAACGGTAAGTAACTCCCCTTCTGGGTTATGTCGATGCTTTATCCCCTCGCCCTCGATGCACTGACGAATGCACTCTGCTCTCAGTCGGACCTCCTCTTGCTCAGAACCAATCATGAGCAATGCAAACTCCTCACCTCCGATACGGCAAAAAACTTCATCTTCACCTTTGGTATGATGATCCAAGATATAGCCAATTCGCATCAATGCGATATCGCCTTCGAGATGACCATAGTGATTATTGAATAAGCCAAAATGGTCAATATCAATCAGGATCAGGCCAAACGACATGTCGTCTTCACACTCTAGGGCACAATATTTTTGCATCACATGTTCTAACATGCGGCGATTACCAAGACGCGTCAAAGGATCGAGCTTAGAAAGTACCTCAAGCTGTCGATTGGCTTCCTCCAACTCTTTTGTTCGGTTCTGAACCTCCAGCTCTAAGTTTTCGTTTAATTCGCGAATCGCCTCTTGAGCTTGAGTACGTTGCAATACTTCAGCTAAGCTGGACGCGAACATACGAATCACTTCACGTAACTGAGAAGTTAACGGCGCACGTGTCAGCAAATTATCAACAGCGATAAAGGCGATAGGACCACTGCTATTTGAAGTCAATACCGTCATCGCAGCCCAACCAAAGCCAACAATATTACAGTCATGATAAATAGGCACTGATTCTTCAAATGCGACTTCGTTTGGCATTGAGCGAGCCAAATTTATAAGAGAGAAATCTTGGGTTTCGCCAAAGAAGTAAGATTCATCCACCACGTTACCTTGAATATCGGTACCCCACGTTCCTTGCATGTAAGAGCAATTTTCATCAGTTAAAAACACCGCCATTCGATCAATACCAAGATTTTTAATGGCGAAAGTGACGGCCGATTTGCATACTCCACTGACAGTAGTGCAACGTGATAACTCAACCATGCTTGAATGCAACATGCGTACGTTTTGTTCTTGGCGCTTACGAATGTAAATTTGAGAGAAGAGTGAACCAAACGAGTCCAACATCTGTTTTTGATATGCCGTTATCGGCTTACGATGAATAAAGTTATCTAGCGCGAACCACCCAAACGGTTCATTGCCATCGCGTAAAATCAACATCGCATTCCAGCCCTGCCCGATGACCTTGCCTGCTGTGTATATTGGCGCGTCTTCTACAATCACTAAGTTGCTCTCAAGGCTAGATAACGCGGTGATATACTCCTCGCTAAGTTGGTGTAAATCATATTGTGTGTGAAATTCATCAATCGTAATTCCTGACTCATCCGTGCCGTATGTACCACTGAAGCTGCGCTTTTTCATATCGAGAAGCATCAGTGTAGAGCGATCAAACCCAAGTCGTTCACGTAACGCTTCGACGGCTTTGTAGTACAAGTCCTTTAAAGAATCAGGATTAGAGATTTCGAGTGCAACTTGCTGAACTAACTTCATATTTTCGATAAAGCGCTCGCGTTGGCTAATCTCATCAACATATTGCGCTTCACGAATATCTCTGTGCCTGATCTCTTTCGAGGCATTTTTTTCAGCACGAATACATTGCCAACGCGCCGCTGCGAGCTGCATTGCGTCGTAACTTTCTTCATAGATATTATGTGCTGTGCGAGCATGTACAGATTGAATCAGTAGGTAGGTACGTTTGATAGGCGTGTTGTCGAGCATCATGATGTAACTATCACCGCCTAAATCTCGGGTGTGATTCCAGTTACAAGTGTTGATCGCCAGAGGTATGATGCTTTCAGAGGTATCAAACTGACTTGCCCACTCCCAGAATGTCTCAGGATAGTTTTGGGTTGGGTAAAGCTCTCCGCGAGAGAAGCTCATTGAATGACGAGGGTTAATTGAAGGATCTTCAAAAATAGCTAGGGCTTGAGGGGAGAACAGACTCTCTAAATGATCAAAGATTGCCTCCGCTAGCAACCGATGGTCCCTCGTTGAAGACACTTTTCTTGTAAAACTTCTTAAACTCACCCTACCAACCTAATCTACTTTTTTATCCTCGATAAAAAACTACTTAGGCCATGATATGCAATCAATACGTTCAAATTTGAGCTGTTAAGTCATTCGCAAAATTATCAGACTTAGTGTTACATTCGAGAGCTCTTCAGCACTTTTAAAGCCATGTTTCACATAAGTTACATGCTTTATAAACTGGGGAGGAAAGTTGTACTTATTTACAAGATTTTTGTGTTGGTAGATGTTTTAAGCCTACGACTTAAAAAGAAAAAGGCCCCTCATCAAGAGGGGCAAAGTTACCATCGCTTATAGTTATTTAGTTATGCTTGTAAATACGGTGGATTAACCGAAATCACCATTTACGTAGCCTTGAGTACGGTCGTCTTGAGGGTTGCTAAAGATCACTTGCGTATCGTTGTGCTCAACCAGTTCACCCATTAGGAAAAACGCAGTGCGGTCAGAGATACGACGCGCCTGTTGCATTGAGTGAGTCACGATAACGATGGTGTAGTTCTTCTTTAGCTCTTCCATCAGTTCTTCGATTTTGTGTGTCGCAATTGGGTCAAGTGCCGACGTTGGCTCATCCATCAGAATCACATCCGGCTCCATCGCGATTGTACGTGCAATACATAAACGTTGCTGCTGACCACCAGAAAGACCGAATGCGTGTGATTTAAGGCGATCTTTCACCTCATCCCAAAGTGCAGCACCGCGCAGCGAACGCTCTACCACTTCATCAATTGTCTTTTTGTCTTTGATACCTTGAGCACGTAAGCCGTAAGCCACGTTCTCGTAAATGCTCATCGGGAATGGGTTTGGCTTTTGGAATACCATGCCGACTTTGATGCGAAGGTCAGCAACATCAATGTTGCCGTAAATATCTTCGCCGTCCATCGCCAATTTACCTGTAATTTTCACGCCTTCGATTAGATCATTCATTCGGTTCAAACAGCGTAGAAGCGTTGATTTTCCGCAACCTGACGGGCCGATAAGTGCAGTTACTTGGCGAACTGGAATTGGTAAGTTGATCGATTTCAGTGCTTGGTTGTCACCGTAGAATAGGTCTAGGTTTTCAATATCAAATTTGTTCATTGTCTTAATCTCTTAATTCTTGAATTCGTGTCTTTTAACGTGCGTTCTTAATTAGTGTTGTTAGTAAGTTGCGGTGTTAAAACGTCTAGCAATCAGTTTCGTTACCATGTTGATCAAGAGAACAACTACGATAAGCACTGTTGCCGTACCGTAAGCCTGATTCCATTCTTCAACGGTAAACAGTTCGGTAGTCAGTTTGTATAGGTGAACGGTTAGCGTACGACCTGAATCCAATAAAGAGTCCGGAATACGTGCAACCATACCTGCTGTCAGGAATACTGGAGCAGACTCACCAATGACACGACCAATACTTAGAATGACCGAGGTTAAGATACCTGGCATTGCACTCGGAAGAATCAAACGCCAGATAGTGTAAATCTTAGAAGCACCGAGGCCATAAGAGCCTTCACGGTAAGTTTGTGGCACTGCCATCAGCGCTTCTTCCGTTGTACGGATGATCACTGGCAGGATTAGGATACTTAGCGTCAATGCACCCGACAGAATCGAGAAGCCAAGGCCAAGAATCGCCACGAAGAAAGTCATACCAAACAGGCCGAAAATGATCGACGGGATACCCGCCAATGACTCGGTACAGAATCGGATGATTTTCACCAAACGACTGCCCACTTTCGCGTATTCGGTCAAGTAGATTGCCGTCATGATACCGAGTGGCGCTGCCACTGCGATAGAAGCGATAACCATGTAAATGGTCGCCACAATCATTGGGAAGATACCATGCTCTTCACCTGTACGCGTATAGTTATCAGTAATGAAGTTCCAATCTACGTGTTGTAGACCGTTTGATAGGATGTACCAGATAATCCAGAACAAAAAACCTACCGTTAGTGCTGCCGAGATCCAGACAAATGCGTTAAAGACATTATCTTTGAACTGGCGTGCTTTTTTCAGTTTTGCGCGATCCATAATAGTCACCTTTAACGAGCGATTACTTCGCTTTTTCTCGGTTTAGGTACAGTAGTACAGCGTTCAACGACATGATGAAGACCAGAAGTACTACACCTGTAGCGTAAAGTGCGTTCGCGTGAACACCACTTGCGTAAGACATTTCAATAGCGATGTTTGCAGTTAGTGTACGAGCCGAATCCAAGATGCCTTCTGGCATTGCCGGCGCGTTACCCATAACCATGATAATCGCCATGGTCTCACCCAACGCACGACCGATACCCAGTATCACACCTGTCATGATGCCTGAGCGAGCCGCTGGAACGAGCAACTTAAAGATGGTGTAGATTTTCGATGCGCCCAGTGCCAAAGAACCTTCTTTATAAGTACGAGGGACAGCGCGAATAGACGTTTCAGAAACCGTAATTACTGTTGGTAGAATCATCACACCAAGAACAATAATACCGGCCAAGATAGTGTTACCTGCAGGTACATCAAATACTTTCTGAATCAATGGAACGATAATAACCAGACCGAAGAAACCGTAGACCACTGAAGGAATACCGGCTAGCAGCTCAACCGCTGGACGGATGATGTCTGCTAATCGCTTTGGTGCGATTTCAGCGATAAAAATGGCGGTCAGAACACCAATTGGAACCCCAACAATGACAGCACCAGCCGTCGATACGATAGATGCCACAATCATGGTGGCGACACCGTAAAGCGCAGGTGGTAACCAGTTTTGTCCTAAGACAATGCCCGATACGCCTGCTTCTTGGAATGCCGGAATACTCTCTCGAACGATGAAGTATGCAATAACGGCCAATGAAACAATGCCGATTACGGCACTCGTTAGGAACAAGCCGTGGAAGATGCGCTCTTTCCAGTCTACACGACGCTTCTCGCGTAGGCCTGACTTGCTGATAGCTCTAGCGTCAGTATTCATAAGCTTTTCACTATTTGTTGCGATGGTCATTTAAAAATCTCACGGTTCTGGGCAATGCCGTTGAACACAATGGATAGAAAAGGCTCAGCCCGAAACGTTGGGCTGAGCAAACTTTAGAGTCCCGATGGGATTAGTTAACTGAGATGTAACCTTTTTGGTCAACTAGCGCTTGCGCTTCATCAGTTAGCATCCAGTCTAGGAATTTTTGCGTTTCTGTTGATGGCTTGCCTTCTTTGTAAAGAACAAGGAATGGACGCGCTACTTTGTAAGAACCGTTTTTAACGTTAGCTACCGTTGCATCAACGCCGTCGATTGCTAGCGCATTAACAGTGTTGTCTACAGTACCAAGAGAAATGTAGCCGATTGCGTATGGGTTAGATGCAACCATTGTTTTCAGTGCGCCGTTACCGTTTGCAACTTGAGCACGTTGAGAGATAGCTGATACCTTCTTACCAGAAATCTTCATTTTTAGAGACATGATGTCTTCAAATGCGCCACGAGTACCAGAAGCTGTGTCACGAGTAATGGCTACGATTGGCTTGTCTGCACCACCGACTTCTTTCCAGTTTGATACTTCGCCTTTGTAGATTGCAGTCACTTGCTCGGCTGTTAGACCTGGCAGTTTGTTTTGTGGGTTGACAACCACTGCGATACCATCACGAGCAACCACTTCTTCGATTAGTGTTGATTCTTTTTCAGAGTCTTTTAGATTACGAGAAGACATACCAAGGTCTGCTGAACCATTTTTCGCTGCTTTTACACCAGCTGAAGAACCAGGACCTTGAACTTCGATAAATACGTTAGGGTTCTTCTTCATGTACGTTTCAGAGAAAACTTCCATCAGTGGAGTTACGCTGCTAGAACCCACTGCAGAGATAGTTTCTTTAGCAGAAACAGGAGTCACTGCCATTGCGCCTAGAAGTGCGATTGCACCGATTACTGTCTTTTTCATCACAATTTCCTTAAGTGGCTTTATTGCCGTTGTGTTTCACTTGAACGGTGCTCACTTTAGAATTTGAATATGACAGTTGTGTTTCACTTAGTTGAACCCTCTATGACACGTTGTCATTTCTAACTATTAATTCCGCGACTTATCCCTCTCTCAATTTGAACGTAACGTTTTTATAAGTTGCCTCATGTTCAAGATGATAACCCCATCGATTTTGGTACATTTCATAACAATTAGATATGAGTAACTCATTGATTTGGCAAATATAACAATTAAAATCGAAATGCTTATTTATAAAAAAGATAATAATTAAACCGATAGAGGGTCAATCTCATGCGTCAATTTCTTAGTACGCTTTCTATTAAACTTCAGGTTTTTCTGCCTGTTCTATTCACAGTTATATTACTCATCATTGGACTGAGTGTCGGAATCGGTAAACTCGATCAAGCATTCAATAAGGTTTCGGCTTCCACCCATAAGCTAATCATTCACAAAGAGGAACTTAGCGGCATCGTAGACAACACTTACGCCATGCGCATCAAAGCCATTTATAGTCTATTTAGAGCCGAAGATGTTCAGTCTCTCAACCAAGAGCTTTCTGAGCGACAAAACAAAAACCGCGATTTTCTTAACTCCATCGACAATCTCCCTGGCGTTCAAAATGAAGTCAATGCTATGCGTAAGGCCATGAATCACTATGTTGATTTCACTCGCGTTACCATGACACCTCTGCTCACCACTAAACACTCTTCTGATTACACCACCTCTGATTTCAATCAAAAGTACGAATCTACAATGGCTGAGTATCGATTAGCTGGCGAAGCGATGATCAACGCCATCGACAAACTATCTAAACAATTGAATCAAATCGTCACCGATGAAGTCGAAACGAATGGCGAACAACATTCAACCACGCTAACTTACAGCGCCGTCTCGCTTGCGGTGATCTTGAGTGCCGCTTCACTTATTAGTTGGGTACTCGCCAGCTACATCGTTGCGCCGATTCGTAACCTTCAAGTAACGATGCAGGAAGTCGCGAAGGGAAACCTACTAGTTAAGGCCGAAGCCATCGGGAAAAACGAAGTGTCTCAGCTGGCTCGAGATGTAAACCAGACCATAGAAAAACTGCGTGAAACTGTAAGCGCATTGGTTCGCATTAGTGAAGATGTGGCATCAGCATCAACCGAGTTAGCAACTGTTATGACTCAAAGCAGCGTCAACTCGGATCAAGAAAAGCAAGAAGTTGAGCAAGTAGCCTCGGCGATCAATCAGCTAGAGTCGACCGCAGCTGAAGTATCGACCAATGCACAAGAAGCCGATAGTGCATCAAATCAAGCACGTACGTTAACCTCACAAAGTATAAGCATGTTTGGGGAAAGCACTCGCGCAAGTGAAAAGATGGCGGAACAACTTAACGAAGCCGCTGCCGTCGTAACTTCGCTAAAAGATCAATCAGAACACATTGGTCGCGTGATCGAAGTGATTGAAGGTATTTCTGAGCAAACGAATCTACTTGCACTGAATGCAGCGATTGAAGCTGCACGAGCGGGCGAAAGTGGCAGAGGCTTTGCGGTAGTGGCCGATGAAGTACGTATGCTGGCAGCGCGAACTCAGGAGTCCACCAAAGAGATCCAAACCATTATAGAAGAGCTACAGCAACAATCTGGTCACGCAAATGAAAGTATGCATTTCAGCTTAGCGATGTTGTCAGACAACCAAGCTCTGACACAAGAAGTTAGCCAATCACTTGCTAATATCAGTAATGCTATCGCCGATCTGAACTCAATCAACACTCAAGTTGCGACCGCATCAGAAGAGCAGAAGCAGGTCACGGCTGATATCAACAACAACTTAACGAACATCTATGAACTAGTGAGCCAGAACGTCACTGGTATCACTCAATCAGCCGCGGCAGCGCAAGAGTTGTCTGGTTTAGCAGAAAACCAAAAACATCAGCTTAAGCAGTTCCAAGTTTAAATTCTCTGCTCAACACGATAAGTTCCAAAGGTTAGAAAAGAAAAAGCTCCGCACTGGCGGAGCTTATTTTAAAGGCAAAGCTATCAACCCTTATTAACGTAATAATTATTATTCATCTGTCACTAACAAGAGAGAACTTTTGAAACTTGAGTTTAACGGATCTCTATTGAAAACCTCACCATTAGTCGTATCAAAAGTTGCAACATGCTTACCGTCGCCATTAGGTGTGTTGCTCCAGACATAACGCCCTAGAACATCATCTCCATCTGTCAGACTATAGCCGCTAGCAAACCCTGTACTATTTATGGCTGGGCTGTGGCAAGCTCGCTCAGTTAGAGATACTAGCTCTTTGATATTTGCTAGTCGCCAATTTTTTTTGTCAGCAAAATTGTGAAGAGGATGGTTGCCGTCCTTATTACGAATTTGTTTGGCTGTGGAGAGAGCGAGTTGCCATGACATTGTAGATCGCGTCCCCTGGCATTCTTGGTTTCCTACATTCCATGTCATACCAACTGGACAGCGCATCCATGTTAGACCTGTTTTCAGGTCAGTTACGGTACCGCTCTCAGAATATGTATAACGCGTGTTAGGTGCCGTTTTAGCAAAGTCAGTAGAACACTCTTGTGCAGCTATTGCAGTTTGAGAAGCCAAAGTAAGAGATAGTACAGTTATTAATTTCTTCATCTTATTGCCCCTTAACTGCGACTAGACGGATTGGGAATTGGTAAGAATCATCGGCACCCGCACTTGTGTTGCTTGATCGAATCTCGACGTATGAAATAGTGCCTCTATCTTTGCCCCGGGAGACAATCGCAGGGAAATAAATCTCGCCATCAATAAGTTGTGATGATGCATTCGTAAACTTAAAGTCGCTATGCCAAAACGCACCATATCCTAAATAAGGGCTACCTATGGTTTGCTGTGGAAAGTATTTAACATTAAAACCATAGACGTTGTATTTTGCATATTCATCGTTCGGAGCAAACAGTGTTTGTTCACCAAAGTCTAGTAAGTCATAAGTCTCACGGTAAGTAGGCAAGCGCCAACCAGTGATTCCACATAACGATTGTTTGTTTATGTACTCAACATATTGGCTAGTGGTACAAACTTCATCACCAGCGTCTTTACAACCTGCAAGCTCTACATCTTTGCTAAATGGCTTAAATGCTTCAGACTCAAACGCAAACAGGCGATCTTTAAATTGAACCGAGCTCGCATCCGCACTCTTATTTTCCCAAACAAGACCAGTACGTTCGTCCATAGTACAAGCCCACTCAGTCGCATCTGCAGCTAAAGCTGCACCTTGTGAATCTAGCTTAACGAACTTAAAGCCAGCGCCTGTCGACGTTTGCTTGTCCTCTTTGTCGAAGCCGTATTCCGCATCTTGACCAGGGTAAGACGCTTGAACCTCTGCTACGTCTGCTGCTCCTTCAGCAAAATAAAGAACGGCGCCCGTATCGTTACTACCAACCGTTTGTTCAGCAACCGCTACAATTTCTTCAGCAAATGCACTTACTTCCGCTTCAGACAGAAGATCAGAGGCCAACGATTTACCTTGGAAGCTAAGATTTTGAGCAAGCAGCGCTACGCCTTTGATCATTTGCTTTGGTTGCATCGCAGCTAATAGCACAACCGTGTTTTGCTCTAGCTTGTCTAGCTCGCTAGCTTCTGCGTTAGACATCACCGTACCAGAAAGAGAAACGCCGGCATCGGCGAGTTGCGCTTTCACAATCTCTTCAGCTTGAGCAACGGTTTTACCGTCAATTACAAGACCCGCGAGCAACGTTGTTACACCATTGACCGTGTTACCCGTTGCTAAATTTTGACCCGGAGCCGCAAGACGCAACGTTTGGTTTGAACCTTGATCAACTTGAGCAAGAATGGTGCTGGTTAGTACGTTTTTGTCGCTTGAAGTCAGGCTAAATTTACCGGCATTATCCGTTTTAGCACTCGGTTCAGTGGAATCACAAACGTAGTTTTGGTTTAAATCGATACATACTGGCGTATCAAGAAGTGTACCTGCAGAAACGATGGTGCCAGCTACATCATAGGTCGGTGCCGACGTGTCACCACCAGAACCTCCGCCACAGCCAGCAAGGGCTAGTGACATAGCAACGAAAGAATATTGAAACTTCATAGATTTTATCTTCTTTTGATTTTAATTAACGAGAGCGAATCACTCTCACCATTGAAAGCAGGACAAGTCCTAACAAGGTCCAAGGCGAACCACTGCCACCTGAATCACCGCCACTGCTTTCTTTAGTGGTATCAGCACTACACTGATACTGAGCAAAGTGACTCACACCCCACTCTTTCAACACCCCAGAATTCCCTGACACTCGGTCAGACACTTCGAGACGCCAAGTACCCCAACTCGGTTGACCGACAAGTGCTTGTAACTCCTCGGCATACTGAGCGGTGAAGTAACCTTTAAATCCTTTGGTATTGCTTGATTGATGGCTAAGTAGCACGACCGATTTGCCTTGTGGAGACACTAGCGTCACTTGCAGATCTTGCAGTGAGTCATGTTCGATGTTCAGGTAAACCGCAAACGAATCATCAATCGTGCGTGACTTGTCCGATAGCGTCTGAGAGAACAGTCTGTCGCCCTGTTCCGGCAAAGCGGAGTTCACTGGTTGAGGCTGGATATCGAGCTCTGGCGTACCATTAACCAGCATCACCTTTTCACTCCACTGGTGAGTCTTTAGGCCTTCAGCAAATTGATAATCCAATGAAATAGAGGAATCGAATTGCGTGCCACATGTTAGACCGCTTGGTAACGCCACCTTCATTGAGGTCGAGTCAGAAAGCGTTTCATCAAAGTCGAAAACAGATGCGTTGTTTAGCTGCCATTGCCCTTTGATGCTCGCTTCACGGCCAGTTTGGCTCAGGCTCAAACCAACGTCTTGACCTTGTGCGATGTATCGAGCGTCATAGCGAACACGAAGAGGCGCTTTAAGTAAGTTGTGTCTGTTGAAGCTGTCCGTCAGGAATTGAGCGTAGTCTTTATTTGGGAACAAGGTGTTTGCGGCAAACACGGTCGACTCCGCCAGATCATGCATTTTCACGCCACGACCAATGCCGTACATGCCTTCAAGAACAATGGCGTCAAACTCGCGGAACACCCTATCGGTATCATCACCGTATCGTTCAACCGATGCTTTAAGCGCTTGAAACAGCGGCGTTGACCATAGCTCGTCACCTAGTTCACCGCCCACACTGACGTGCGCTGGGTACTCTGAGCTCTCGAAGTAACGTGCTCTTTGGTTCCATAAGCTACGAGTTGTTTTGCGTGTTCCGAACACACCGTCCCAGTTGAACACCGTATCTAACTCGAATTCTTGACCACGACGCGAAGCATCCAAATATTGAATGCGGTAGCTCGCGCTGCCCGCCCAGTAATCAGCAAAACCCTCTGCGATAGCACCAGTTTGACCGTACGCCCAATCCGGTACGATTTGGTAATGAATGCCATGCCCAAGCTCGTGTATCACGACATCAGCATCGACTGCATCCGGAGAAACACCACCGACACCCAGCATGAGTGCTTTCGGACCGTAATAGTAAGTAGAGTTATCTTTTGATAAACCGCGAGCGTCAAAACGAAGCGGTTCATCAAACAAGTCGTAAGTCAGGCTTGTCAGATATTGGATCGAGCTATCAAGATGATAAAAAGCCATCAACTGTGGGAACGCATTGTCACCAAACTCGGTGCTTTGCATCTCATCAACACTGTCAAATGCTTGAACCCCTTCTGCGCTGAGAAAGTCCAACGTATCGAGTACAGGCGCTTCACCAGGTGTTGGGGCTGCAAATAAGCCCGTCGCATCCACTTGCTTCAATCTTGGGTTAGACAAATAGAACTTACCGCCGGACTGTAAAACCTCAATCGACTTGGTGACGTACTCGATCGGCTGAGGGTAATCAGACAGTGCTGACCACGTCGATTCTGGTGCCGCTTGCTGTTGCATGGTGCGAAGATCTGGGTTGAATAAAGAAACCTCAACATTAACCAGACTTCCAGAGCTCAAAGCAGGTGGCTCTTGTGCTTGCAGTTGGCGAGGCGATTCCAATTCCATTGCAACCGTTGGTTTACCGTTGCGAATGATCGTATCTTCAAGGCTCTTAAACACTCGCACAACGTGATGATTTTTATCGGTTGTTACTACTAGGGTGCGCTGTGCTTGATATTCACCGTTTACCCAAACATCAAAATTGTAATGCTCACCAAGCTGAGACTGGGTTTTGTAACGGAACTTAAACTCGCCCGCTTCTGAGTAGTGGCTATCTAGATAAGTTTTCGCTTGCGCTTCATCCGTTACCACAGAGTCCGTTGCGGGATAATCCCACTCTGCAGCCTGTGCCGCAGGGGTACAAGCAATAAGCAGCGAAAACGCCAATGGTTTTAGCTTCATGATTTCGTCCTAGAATTCGTATTTTGCAGTCAGCGTGAAGTAGCGCCCTGGCTCAGTTGAGTAACGCTTACTTTCCTCAGCGATACCCGCTACGTCTTGGTATCGGATGTATTCTTTGTCGAACAGGTTGATGATGTTTGCGCTAACACGAAGGTCTTTGGAAACGTGGTAAGTTGCGCCAATATCAAACGTATTCCACGCACTTGTCTGCGCGCAATCTGTCGCTAGGCCAAGCGTGGTCTGGCATTTAGGAACGCGATCCATTGCCGCGGCCCAGTTCCAAGCCACGTAAGCATTGAAGTCTTGGTTGGCGTATTTCAGTTGAGCGTTACCTTCGAATGGCGTAATGCTTCGAACGTATTCACCTTCCGCGTCTTTGCCATCTACGTAACCAAACTTGGTGCTGATGTTCCATCGCTTAGTGATCGCGTAACCCGCAGAAAGCTCTGCACCATACGTCTCGACACCATCGAGGTTTTGGTATTGTTTAATGTAATTACCATTGCTTGAGTCAAAGCCCGTGGTCACAACGTCGATGAAGTTTTCAAACTTGTTGTAGAACAAAGACGCATAGACATACGCGCGACCGTTATCGAACTTGTTACCGATTTCAAATGAGTCGGAAGTTTCAGCTTCTAGATCCATGTTTGGTGCAATTACAAACGGCGTGAGCGGCACAAAGTCGTGGCTTACGAAGCCATACGCTTTATCGTATTCCGGAGCACGGTAACCATGGTTATAAGATACATAAGCAATGTTGTTGGCAAACATTTCACGAGAAACCGACAGGCTTGGAGATACCTCTGAGCTATCCATGTCTTTTAATGGGAAGCCGCCCACTTCACCCGCACCGTCTGGCGTGAGACGGTGCGCATCAAAGCGTAGGCCACCTGTGATGGTCCATTTATCCAGTTCCACCATGTCTCGAACGTACAAACCAATGTTATAAGCACGAGCAGGAGCGAAAGGTTGTTTGGTCGAAGGTGTTACTCCGTTCCAATCAATCTTGGAGTCGCTATCTGTGCGTTCGTAATAGTCAGTAGAAAGCTCGACACCGTAAGCCAATTGGTGCTCAGCATTTGCTGCATAAATCGTATTAGTGAAATCGCCACGGAAGCCAATTGTTTCGTCAATGAAGGTTTTGTGTTCCAGCTCGCGACGCTTGGTGATCAAACCATTGTGATCCACTTGGCGCATTAAACGGTTGGTGTCTTCCACCACTTCGGTGTGACGCCAGTAAACTTTGGTATCCAACTCTTCGAACCAAGTTGGATTAATCGGAGTCACCTCTGCACCAATATAAGTGCTGTACTCTTCTGTGGTTTCATCCTCAGCAAAGTCTTCAATATGCCAAATTCCATCAGGTTGAATGGACGGTGAACCCTCCAAACGCTCTTGGTTCTGGGTGTAGAGTTCAGCTTTCGCTTTCAACATCACCTCTTCATTGAAAAAGTGGTTGATCGTATAAGCACCGCTGTAACCATCGAGGTCGCGGTTATACAAATCTTCATCAAAGTTACGTGTTTCTTGTCCTTGCCAGTATGAAACGTTAAACAAACTCTCTGTATCACCGGAACGAAAAGCTAGATTACTCGTGCCTTTGTACTTGTTGCTGATATCGGTGTAAGTACCGGAAACATCGGTGTAGAAGTCTTTGTCTTTTAAGAAATCACCCGGCTGACTGGATTCTAAAATCACCACACCGCCGATCGCGCCAGAGCCATGCACCGAAGAACTTGCCCCTTTAATGATTTGCAGCGATTCAAAATTGGATAAATCAAAAGTATCTCGCCCAACGGCATCATTAATGTCATTCGCACCGAAGCCATCCGCAGAACGAATGCCATCACGAACGATCATAATGCGGTTACCCGTCATACCACGGATGGTAATGTTTTGCGGACGTCCTGCACCGCCCGTCACGCTTACACCAGGTTCGTTACGCAGCACGTCATATAGCTCGGTCTCGCCTCTTTCTTCGATTTGCTCGTTTGTGATAACCGCGACACTACCTGCCACTTTTGACAATGGCTGATCGATTTTATTGGCGGTTACCACCACCTCTTCCATTGAGAAAACCTTAGATTCGGCGTGCACTTGACTGGCAGCAAGTACCGAAAGTACTGCCGCTGACACTGGGGTAAGCTTCATTTACTGCTCCGCTTTAGATGTTTTAATGAGTGATAGTAGAAATGCGTATTCTTTTGCTTGTTGTTCTTGCGCTTGTCGTGGGTCCATTTGGTGGCCCGAATTAAAATCAGTTTGCAACAAGTACGGCCCGTTGCGCTCACTTAACGCTGAAACTTTAGCCAGATACTTTGCGCCTTCCCAATATGGCACGCGCTGATCAATTAAACCGACTTGAACAAACATGGGTGGGTAAGCGTCTTTATGGATATTGAGAATCGGATCGTACGCCTTCATTAACGCCAATTGTTCAGGTTTGGTTGGGTTACCCCATTCGCCATACTGCTGTGTGGTAAGCGGAAGTGAGGTATCCGACATACTTGCAACCACATCAACAAAAGGCACTTTAAGTACGGCACCTGAAAACAATTTAGGATCTTGATTAACCGCTCCGGCCACCAACGTGCCACCAGCACTAGAACCGATGGCGAAAACCTCTCTATTGCCACGTTCGAATGTTTGCAGCGCCTTCGCGGCCGCGACAAAATCACCAATAGAATTGGCTTTTCGCACACCACGGCCTTGCTCGTGCCATTCATCGCCAAAGTACCCACCGCCACGGACATGGGCGATAGCGTAAATCACACCTTGGTCGAGTAAACTGATAACCTGAGGCATAAAGTACGGTTTCATCGTAAAACCATACGCGCCGTAACCGTAAATCATCACAGGAGATTGTGGGTGCAATTTGTCTTTGCGATACGCCAAAGAGACCGGGACAGAAACGCCGTCGTGCTTAATAAAAATACGTTGGGATACATAACGCTGACTATCAAAGTCTTGGTAAGCATCTTGAGAGTACAAGGATTTATTCAGCGTTTTTACATCGAACTCTTCCCACTGAGGAGGCGTAGTCATCGACATGCTTCGGATACGAATCTTGTTTGATTCAAAATCGCCCAACGTGCTTAGCCAAGCGACATTACCATCGTGTTCCAATGGCAGTATCACTTTTTCCTGACCTTGGTAAGAATACACCGTCAAAGTCGACACATTGTTTGGCTTGCTAAGTGCCACAACTCCTGCATCATAAAGGTAGAACTGTTCAAGCGGCTCACGAGGATTGGTGAAGCGTTGCCATGTTGCGCCAAGCGGTGCGAGTTCGACTTGGTAAAGGGCGAACTTTCCTTCAAGGTTGCTTTTCAGATAAATGTAACCTTTCGCCACATCCGCGTAATATTCCACACCCACTTCAGGCTTTCGCAATGAATCTGAGACAGTGCCCGTTTCTAGGTCGACAAGCTTCTGCTCTGTTGTTGACTCGTTGTTGCTTTGCAGCACAGCATAACGGCTATCTGCCGCACGATAGAAAGAAAGTAACCAATCTGACTTGGGTTCATTCCATAGGACTGTTTTTGCCAAAGATTCAGTGGAGATACGTAAGATCTGATGAGGTCGCTGGGTACGCTTTTCTTTTGCAACAAGGAATGCCACTTTCCCGTTAGGTGACAACAATACGCCACTATCGACGTGCGTCACCAGTTCCGTAGATTGACCGGAGAGTAAATCAACAACCACGGCGCGATATTGTTCGCTGCCGTCGATATCTTCCGTGAAAAGTAATGTGTCACCATTCACTTGCCATTGACCAAGTTGGTAGTACTGATGCGCAGATTGTCGTTTATCGAAATCGAACACCACGTTTTCTGGTGCATGTTGACTCGCACGGGATAATAGTAAGTAACGACCATCGCGACGCATTAGCGTCCACTCTCTTCCACTCATGATCGACCATGGCTTATCACCTTTGTCTGCCACCATGGTATCCCACTGCGTGAGTAAGTTTTTTGTCAACGTCTGATAACTTTTTTGGTGCTGTTCAGTTTTGTGGTTTTGTTCTGTTAGGTAGGTAAGAACTCGCTCATCTTTACGAGCATCATCTCGAAGCCAGTTGAAATCATCAGCAGCAAAGCCAGAACTAGAGGTAATTATGAGCCCTAAAAAAACATGAGTAAATTTCATATAGAGAGCGAATTCATTTATAGGATTAATACAATGGCGCGTATTCTGCCCTTAAATAAAAATGAGATCAATTATCATTTTCACAATCATGTGAGATTTTTATCTAGTGTGTGAGGAAAAACGTTTGCTTTGACCGAGGTAATAAAACTTAATAACTTCCTAAATTAGCGTTCTATGCTGTTTATATACAACCAGACAAATATAAAAGCTGACAAACGAGTGAGTATGGAAAGGCGCTATTTCACCTAGCGACAGACATAAAAAATCCGAGTGCGAACACTCGGATTTTTAAGAACTAAAATCAATGGGAAACTACAGCAGCTTTTACTCTTCAGAGCTCGGTGCCGCTGGTTTTTTCTTAGGGATGAAGACATCATCACCCACAGATACGTTTTTGTAGAAGCTCTTGTCACGCTTAGCTGGTTTTTTCGCCGACTTTTTCGCTTGAGGGCGAGCTTTCTTTGCGGTCGCTTTCTTATTGCGAAAATCTGGTTTAGGTGGCTTAAGGCCTTTAAACTTACCTTTCAAATCTTCGAACACTGAAAACTCAAGATCTTGTTGTAGGTATGCTTCTACACGTTTAAAGCTATCCCAGTCTTTTGGACCAACAAGAGAGATTGCATCCCCTTTGTTTCCAGCACGACCAGTACGACCAACTCGGTGTACGTATTCTTCGGTATGCTTTGGCATATCGAAGTTGATGACGTGTGTCACAGTTGCAATATCCAAACCGCGGGAAGCAACATCAGTCGTTACAAGGATCTTAAACACTGCGCGCTCAAACTGACTCATAATGGTGTTACGTTGAGTCTGGTTCAAGTTACCACTTAGTGCTACAGCCTTCAGTTTCTTTTCGTTCAGCTTTTCTGTTAGTCGCTCAGTATCATCACGCGTTGCCGTAAAGATAATAACTTGACGGTATTCAGCCTCAGAAAGAACACGATCTAAAATTGCCTCTTTATGATCTAGGTGATCACACAAGTAAAATTTTTGCGTGATATCTTTATGCTCTTCGTTAGAAACGCCGATAGCAATTCGCTTTGGCGCATTGAGCATTTCAGCCGCGATTTCATTGACGTCTGCATGATCTAATGTCGCAGAGAACATCAACGTTTGACGACGACGATGCTTGGCTGCTTTATGAATGCGACGAAGCTCTGGTGCAAAACCCAAATCCAACATGCGGTCTGCTTCGTCAAGAATCAGCGTTTCCAAACCATCCAGATAAAGCGAACGATGATCTAAGTGATCAGCCAAACGTCCTGGTGTCGCCACGATAAATTTCGGGTAACGACGCAGAGCTTTTACTTGATCGTTAAAGTTCTCACCACCCAAAATCAGTGCTGCTTCATAAGATAGGCCAGCTAGCATAGAACGAAGCTCACCATATACTTGTTTCGCTAGCTCACGAGTAGGAGCAAGGATTACCGCGCGCGGGTCTTTCGCAGAAAACGATTTTGTCTTTAAAGACTTATGAAGCATTGGCAATACAAACGCCAAAGTCTTGCCCGAACCTGTTTTCGAAGATGCCAATAGATCCTTGCCTGCAATCGCAACAGGAATCGCCTGCTGCTGAATGTCAGTCGCTTTTTTAAAATCGTAGTGTTTTAGGTTCTTCAACAATCGGTTGTCTAGGCCTAGATCTTTAAATTGCAAAGTATTCTCCAATAAATCAGTCAGCGTCTGAGCGCTCTGTAGTGTCGTTTCCGCTCTAACGCAGCAAAAAAATAAAGCTCGGTATAATACCGCAAATCATAGGAGTATAGATAGAGATCACACAAACTAATTCCCTGTGGTAACGGTAAAACATCATTTGTGGCTCAGTTCAGAGTAAAGACTAGCCTTTTTGATGAGCAGCTGGACAGGAAGTTTAGAGAAAAGCCGTTCAAATATGCCTTCTATCCATCAACAAAACGACTTAAATAGCAGTTATTTGGGCCAATAAACTTTCATTTGTGTCAATATCGTCTAAATTATTGATATCAGGAACGTGGCAAATACACCTGCTATGAAAACTGTTGTGAGAACGAAATAAAGGATAGGTAGTTAAACTTTGTTAAGTTCAGGTAAAAGTTGACGTCAGGTACTCCATGAAATTCTTGGGTTTTTTTGACTTTTGCTACATCATGTACTGATAAAATGTAACCACATTTAACCTCGCTACTGTATAAAATAATAGTTAGTAGCGAGACTTTCACTATAAGCAAGGAGTTCTTATATGAACAAAACGTTGATCGCAGCTGCAGCAACTTCAGTACTTCTACTAGCCGGTTGTGCTTCTTCTGATGACGCAGCTACAGCAAATGCAGCAAAATTAGACGAACTAAGCAACCAAGTTAGCCAACTAAGCCAAGACGTACAAGCTCTTCAATCTGACGTTCAAAAATCAGGCGCAGCAGCAATGGCTGCTCAAGAAGAAGCTGAGCGTGCTAACGAGCGTATCGATAACATCGCTCAGTCTTACACTAAGTAAGATTTAATACCGCGTCTTAACGCCCGTTAAGGCGCGGTTATTTCGATAGGAACCCCATTCTGTGCAGCGATTGCTGCTTTAGCCTTCACGTTTTTCATACCGAATTCATCCAACCACCACTTTAACTCTTTCGGCACTTTCAGTTCATCTTTCTCGCCATTACTACGAGTCAAAGGCTCATGTGCTTCTAAGAACACACTTCTGTCAGGCTCAAGTGTCATTTTGATAGGCTGGTTAATGATATTAACGTCTTCGCCGTTACGAACCTTGTCAAATAACCACTCAATGTCACTTGGGTCCATACGAATACAACCCGCGCTGACTCGCATACCAATCCCAAAGTCCTTGTTGGTACCATGAATTAGGTATTCGCCATTCCCGTAAGCTAAACGCAATGCAAACATACCAAGTGGATTATCAGGCCCCGCAGGAACAACGGCTGGTAGATCAATGCCCTTTGCTTTGTACTCGGCACGAATAGAGGCTGGAGGAGTCCATGTAGGGTTCGGTCGTTTTTGGCTGATACGCGTTGTCATTACTGGGGTATCGCGCCCTATTCGGCCAATTCCGACAGGAAATACATGAACAATATCCTCTCCTTTCGGAAAGTAATATAAGCGCAGCTCGGCAAGATTAATAACGATACCTTTATAAGGTACGTCTGGGAGGATTAGCTGTGTCGGAATAGTAAGAACATGCCCCTCTTCTGGTAAGAAGGGATCCACGCCTTTGTTTGCGGCCATTAAACCTAGCATACCCACATCGTAGAGCTTAGCGATATTTGCCATGGTTTCGCCTTCTTGAACGACGTGGTTTTCAAGGCGACCAATTAAACGGCTTCCATCCTCTGGTAATTCGTACATCTTAGCGAATGATAGACCACTCACTAAAGATAACGACACAGATAGCAGGGTACGTTTTGCGAAACTCATTGATCGCTTTTTGCTAAGCATTTCACTCTATTCCTTGGCACTTTTAAAGAGCTGTAAGGTTATCTCTCTTTCTGTCTTGTGATCAACCATCGGCTTGTGATATTCCAGTAAAGAAAAGCCCTCCCAAGTCCAAGGTTTATGGATGTATTTGTTCGGTACACTTTTGATTTCTGGTACCCAATGGCGCACAAATTCACCATTAGCATCGAACTTTTCGCCTTGGCTTATCGGGTTGAAAATACGAAAGTATGGCTGCCCGTCACAGCCCGTAGAAGCAGACCATTGCCAGCCACCATTGTTCGCTGCAAAATCGCCGTCCACCAGCTTACTCATGAAGTACGCTTCTCCCCATCGCCAATCAATATGTAAGTCCTTGGTAAGAAAGCTCGCGACAATCATACGTAATCGATTGTGCATCCAACCTGTTTGATTGAGCTGACGCATTGCTGCATCAACGATTGGGTATCCTGTTGTTCCTGTCTTCCATCGCTCAAAGGCTTTCTCATCATAGGACCACTGGATTTTATCCTCCCAATCGATAAATCCTTTGCCTTTGACGAGTTTTGGTTCGAAAACCAATAGGTGCTGATAAAACTCACGCCAAATGATCTCACTTAACCAAGTTGCTTTCCCTTCTGTAAGGTCATTTTGTTGATTTTCAGCATACAAACGAGCAATACACTGCCTTGGTGATAGCGCGCCAATCGCAAGGTATGGAGACAGTTGGCTAGTGCCATCAATAGCTGGAAAGTCTCGCTCGCTTTGATACGCGTCACTGCGCTCCCGTGCAAATTCCCTAAGCTGCATCAAAATATCATTAGTCGAAGCCAGCCAGTCTTCACTGGATTCTCGAGCATAGCTAAATGTGAAGCTTGAATTAAATCGAGCCGACTCTAATTGTTCGAGTACCTTTTTATTGAGTGGCGCTTGCTCGTGAGGTTTTACTACCGTCGGCATATGGAACTGCGTTAACCAAGCACGCTTGAATGGCGTAAACACCTTAAAACATTCGCCTTGCTTATTAAGAACCGTCGTTGGCGCGTGCACACATTTGTCATGAAACAGTTCAAATTCGATATCGTGAGAAGCTAACGCTTCACTTACTTGTGTATCGAGCTCTCGTTCGTTCACCTCATAGTGAATGTTTGCCATGACAGACGTGGCTTCAAGTGTTTCCGCCCACCCACTAATCACATCTGTACAATCGGAAAACGACGGTACCTCTTTGTACAAAAAGGGAATATTAAGGCTTTCAAGCTCCTCGTTAAGACAAGCTAAGCGACGAGCAATGAGGTCTGCCTGCATCGGCGCCATGTGATGCTCCCGCCACTGCTCTGGCGTCGCGATAAAGCAAGCGACGACAGGCTGACCTGAATCCAATGCCGCTTTGAGTGCCGTGTGGTCTAACGTACGTAAGTCACGTCGAAACCATACTAAAATCATGGTAGCTCCTATCTTTTGTCTACTAAGTTAGGTGTAATTTCTCTATCACTTCAGAGCACCCCATCCGATCACCTAGCTGTGCGTGAAGCATTTTGATGGACGCTACTTGTTTAGCAGCTAGTGCTTTATTGGAGAAAAGGTAGATAAACGAACCATTTTCAACGACCTCGTGATCTAGTAGACCAGAAACATCATCAACCTTATCGATCAAAGTCGTGTGATACCCTTGTTCACAAAGCTTCGCTGCTTGAATCCAACTCTCGGCCTCTCTGTTTTGTTCAAAGCTAATGAGCAGACACTTTCCTTTGGAAGCTGCTTTGTTTTCAGAATCGATAACAAGGGCAAGTCGAGTGATCAAACAAGTCTGAAATAACCCCACCTGCAAAGATCGCAGCGATCCTTTTACCATATCTAGCGCATCAAATACTGGGCTAATGAACTGATCAATAACGAGTTTTAGTGGGTACTCTTTAAGAACAGAGGCAAGTAAACTCTCTGCTTTTCCTCGATTCAGGGTAGACAGCGCAAGCAGCATGTTTTCAACTTCTTCGAGTGTGCGAACCTCGTTTTTGACTTCGACATCGGCGCTTTTTCCTAGCAGCCCCTTCACTTTACCAATCGAAATCCCCTTCGCGAGCCAACTCTGGACTTCGCGAATCGTATCGAGATCTTGCTGGCGATAGAGTCTGTGTCCTTTTTCAGTTCGCTGAGGTTGGATCAAGTTGTATCTTCGTTGCCAAGCTCTCAGCGTAACTGGTTTTACACCCGTGATTTCTGCGACATCTCGGATCGCGTATAGTTTTTCTTCTGAACTACAAACCATAGCGTAATCTCATCTCCTGCGGATACGGTTCTAAAAACTTCTGTTTTGCTAAATATTCGTCTGGGTAAGTATTTAAGTAATGCTTAATCAATGTAAGTGGTGCTAGCAGAGGCAGCATTCCGATACGGTAGTCGTGAATCACTGTCGCTAACTCTTCTTTTTCTTCTTTAGTTAGTGAGCGTTTGAAGTACCCTTGTAAATGCATCAACACATTTGTGTTATTTTTGCGGCTAGCCCGATTCGTTAACGCCTTCATCAGTCCTAAACGATACTCTTGGTAAAAGTCTTCAATTTCATAATTAGCGACATCAGCGACTAAGCGGCCAAGGGAGCGGTATGACTCTGGGTGGTGTGCCATTAACGTCAGTTTGTAGCGCGAATGAAAGTCGATGATTTTGCCACGAGTAGGCTCACCATCCATCGAGTCGTAAAAGTCATTTAGACAAAATACTCGAGTAATAAAATTTTCTTTCAATACAGGGTCGTTAAGTCTGCCATCCTCTTCAACAGGCAACCAAGGCATTTTTTGCATCAATGTTTGTGTATACAAGCCAACACCTTCTTTCGCAGCACTGTTCTTGCTGTAAACCTTGACTCGCTCCATGCCACAAGTTGGTGACTTGGCACAAACGATGTAACCACAAAGCTGCTCGCTTTGAAGTTCATCTACTTTATTGGCCGAGTAAGTGAGCATATTGTCGGTATGATCATTTTCTGGATTTTTGGTTTCAACCAATGCAACACGCTCTTCATTAGAAACAAGACGAATTGTTGGACGGGGTACTGGCATACCTACGCCGACTTCAGGGCATACCGAAACAAAGTCAAAATACGGGCTGAGCTCTTTAGTCACAAAGTTGCTCACCTTATGACCAGAGTCAAAACGCACTCGTTCACCCAAAACACACGAACTGATACCTACTTTGATTGAAGATTCCATGATGACGCATCCCTATACAAAAAGTTTTGTTGTATAACTTATAGCAAGCCTTTCCAGATTGTACAAGAAAATAAGTTGTACAATTTAATCGTTTTACTTCACTCGAAAGTATTTCGATCAACCAGCTGTCAGAAAAAAGTTTGGCCCAAAAACAAAGAATTTGTGCGCGCAATCGACAAACTGCTCAAAAGCAAATCGATTGCTCTTTTGATTTCAACAGATTTGGTTATCAATAGTAGTTGCAGTTTCTAAATGCGTGGTTTTTGTGACTAAGCTCTCAAGGGGCTACTGTACGTCCCGATATTATTGCCTCAACGAAAACGAACAAGTTCAACAGAATTGGTAATAGCGTTCTATAATAGAGGCGTTTTATCAAAACAAAACTTTGGAGAGCACTTATGGCA
Organism: Vibrio sp. 1751; assembly: GCF_033339895.1. Taxonomy (NCBI): domain Bacteria; kingdom Pseudomonadati; phylum Pseudomonadota; class Gammaproteobacteria; order Vibrionales; family Vibrionaceae; genus Vibrio; species Vibrio sp. 1751. The sequence goes on along the minus strand of NZ_JAWOVM010000010.1, from coordinate 65,667 downwards.
ACCCCACACATTAACGCACAACCAGGTGATTTCGCTGAAACAGTTCTAATGCCAGGCGACCCGTTGCGCGCTAAATACATCGCTGAAACGTTCCTAGAAGATGTGAAACAAGTTTGTGACGTTCGCAACATGTTCGGCTTTACTGGCACTTACAAAGGCAAAAAAGTTTCTGTAATGGGCCACGGCATGGGTATCCCGTCTTGCTGTATCTACGTACACGAGCTAATCGCTGAATACGGCGTGAAAAACGTTATCCGTGTAGGTAGCTGTGGTGCAGTACGTGACGACGTGAAACTAATGGACGTTGTTATCGGTATGGGTGCTTCTACAGACTCTAAAGTTAACCGTATCCGTTTCAACAACCACGATTTCGCAGCAATCGCTGATTACGGTCTTCTAGAAGAAGCAGTTAACCAAGCGCGCGCTCAGGAAGTGCCTGTAAAAGTAGGTAACGTATTCTCTGCAGACCTGTTCTACACACCAGAAGCAGACATCTTCGAGAAGATGGAAAAACTAGGCATCCTAGGTGTAGACATGGAAGCGGCTGGTATCTACGGCGTAGCAGCTGACCTAGGCGCGAAAGCACTGACTATCCTGACAGTTTCTGACCACATCATCCGTGGTGAAAAACTAAGCTCAGAAGAGCGTCAGAAGTCGTTCAACGACATGATGAAAGTTGCACTAGAAACTGCAATCAACATCTAAGAACAAATAGTAAGTAATAATTTGCAGCCAGAGTTATGCTGGCTGCCCGAATTATCCCGAGGGGGCGATTGTGTCTAACGGCGAACTGCCAAAAGACGCAGATGGGTTACAACTCAACTTTTGTAAAACATTGGCGTGTGACAACTTTGGATTGAGTGATGCAAAGCGTTACGTTCTGCAACATGCGAACCCTAAGCGTCCGGCGATGGTATGCCGTGAATGTGGAGCTTTCCCCCCCTTACTTAATAATCGCGATGTCGTGAACGAACTTCATCGCCTGCGGCACGTCCACAGTGACGGGTTGCCTGCTTGCCGTAATGATGATTGCGACAACTTTGGACTTTCTGTCCACACTCACAAACACCTCTATCACGCTTTCGGTTACAGTGGCGATCGCCAACGTTACCGCTGTAAAGTGTGTCAAAGTACCTTTGTCGACAAGTGGTCTGGTGCCAACAAGAAGCTTCAATTTCAAGAGAACTTGATGGGTTTATTGTTTACGGGATATTCCGTACGAGAAATCTGCCGCAAGCTTAGTATTAACCCAAAAACCTTTTACGATCATGTTGACCATATAGCTAGCCGCTGCCGCCGCAAGCTGGCAACCATTGATGCGCGCTGGGTAAACCACGCAACGCATTATGAATTGGCCTCAAACTATATTGCATTGCAACCGAACAGCAATAATGGTGTGTATTGGATTGTTTCTGGCGAAGCGCATTCTGGCTATATTCTTTGCCAGCACGTCAATTATTCCGCTGATGAAGAGCCAATCGCAACGCTCGATCATAATCCTTACGATGAGGTGTCTCGTTTTGTTTCCCAGGAGTACGTAGCGGAAGCAAGTGAGCCGCTTGCGGAACCTTCTCATCACCTCAGAGAGCGAATTGACCAAAAATACCAAACAATTTTGGCTCGCGGTAACGTAGAAGACCCTCTTGGTAATCTATCTGTATTTCATTACCCTTCAAAAGGGGCATTAGTCCGTCCGCCATACACCTCGTATGCACACTATTTGCACGTACTTGATATGTGCTGCCCAAACAAACGTGTATCTCTATACATGCCTCAAGATCCCCTACTACGTTCAGCTGCACTGAGCGTTTGTTTACCTCGTATTAAAGAGAAAAGTGTCGACTTGATGTACGTAGAAGAGGACGCTAGTTGGGACATGAGCACTCCCTTTGGCAAAGTCGATATCGCCTATATGAGTTGGTGGCGCGATCGTTGGGCAATCTCTAGTCAAAACGAAAACCACAAAGGCATTTGCTACCTCGCTGGCGATCAAAATGAGCCTGAAAAATGGTTTAACGTTGCGACAACTCGTCATGTGAAGTTTTATCAAAACCGCTTTCAGATTCTTTTCGAAAGCTTCATTAACGAGCCACGTCGCAAATTACGACCTGCTGGTATTTTACCTCTTTTAGATATATTCAGAGCTTGGCATAATTTGTGCTATCAGGATAAACAAGGTCTTACCGCTGCACAAAGGTTAGAAGTCTCTGATGCACCTTTGACAATCAAACAGCTCCTATCGTAGCTATTCTATTGGTAATTTAGATGTAGTAATTAGGGGTTGTAACGGTATACATTACGGCCCCTGATCGTTTACCAAAACGTTATCCGCATCGCTTTGGTAAAGAAACATGCATCTAACCACTTAATATTAGGTGTGATTTCCAGTTCGATAGTCATGGATGTGAACGTTGGATAAAAACCAAATTCAGCTAGAAGATGATCTCACTAAGCTTAAAGGCCAAATAAAATCGGCCCCTAAACATACCTTTAATATTGCGCAGCAATATCGTATCCGCGCGGAACAAATTTTATTTGTGGACGGAGAGATCAAAGCCTTACTCATCATGGCGCAATGCTGTTGGTGCCTAATGGATTACCGACAAGGCTTAAAACTCGTCAAAGACGCTTACAGCAAACAAACACAGCTTGAAACCGACGATCATCTCCCGGAAATTCTCCATCTTTTTGCACTCCAATATTGGGGCCAAGCAAAGTATTATTCCGCGCAACAATATTGGATTAATGCGCTCGAACAATCTGCTCTTGTTGATGATGTTGAAATTCAAATCGAATCTCTAATTGGGCTTGGTAATGTATGGCGCATCACTAATGAACACCAACTTGCCGCTTCAACTCATGAGTTAGCCGTTAAAGTGGCAAACAATGTTCGTATTGCTTGGTTAGAAGGCAAAGCGCGCATCCTATTAGCTTGGGACTATTACTTACTAAATAAGTTTGTCGAGATGCTTACGGTACTGGATGGAGCAACCGAAGTATTAAAAGATCATGATGACAGTACGTGGCAAGCCGAGATCTGGGACTTTAAAGGGTTAGCACTGCTTGGACTAGAACGCCTTGATGCGGCCGAAGAAGCCACCCAAAAAGCCCACCAGCTCGCCATTGAGCATGATCTCGTTTGGATGAAAGCACACTCTTTTATTAGCCGAGCAAGACTTGAGCTTTTGCGCCAAAATACAGACAGCGCTGCCAAGTTGCTACTTGCAGCAGAAGAGTCTGCACTCAGTTTCGACCACGGTGAGCTACTCAGCCAAATTTGCTTCCAACAATCACGAGTCGCTGAAGAACAAGGAGACTTTGAGTCTGCGTTTAACGCGTTCAAGAAATACCGTAAGCACGCACTCAAAATGCTCAAAGAACAAACTCACCGAATCAGCATGGATAAAGCAAGAGGCTCTAAACGCCAACTAGAGCAGCGAGCACGTAAGCTGATCAATCATATTCGCTCTCAACACGAATACGACCCTGAAAAACAGTTCTCTAATGTCGTTTCTGAGACCTACTGGTGGGAACAGTTAGTTTTGTTTAAAACGGAGCTCAAACGCTCTAACCACGCCATCATTATGATTCAGCATTCAAGCCCCGAAGTTCTCGATGTTTGTACCGAGCTCGTTCATGCATTGACAACCTCCAGCGACCTCATCTCGAGAATTTCCAGTAACAGGCTAGCAATGTTAATTGCAGAAAAAGGTCAAGCAGCAGAAGAGGTCTACCGCACTGTCCAAGCGATGTTAGACATCTATCCATGGAAGCGACGCGGAATCAAAGGCCCGAAACCGATACTGTATTTGCAAGATATCCTGACCTTCCCATTCACGTTAGAACAGCTCGAAGAAAGTTATATTGAGGTAATGAAGAATGGAACAACTGCTTAGCAAGGTGACTGACGCAGGTATCGATCCTTCTTCCGTTTCAGGTGAAGAAGCGATTACGCTATGGGAACACATAGGGTTACATATTGCGTCAACAAACCGAGAGAAAGCGCATTGCTATATCATTAGCGCCGAGTATCGAAGAGAGATCAAACAGCTCAACGACAGCATTAGTGAATTGAAACAAGCGCTTGAGTTGCTTGTTTTACCAGAGGATGTAGAAGATATTCTTTCTGTGAAAGCAAGCTTGAGTGAGCGTTTGGTTGAAGTAGGTGACTACAATGCGGCATTAACCGAGTATGTTGCTTCAACCAATATCGCCGTCGAGTACGGCTATATTGATGAGTACGTATTGGCCATTATTGGAATGGGTAATTTGTGCGATGCCCATGGGGATCACCAACGTGCATTACGTTATTATCAAAAAATAGATGCTATCGATCACGCTATTGGCAGTCGATCCCTACGCCTTCGTTACAAGCTGTACATGCTTGCCTGTTATATCAGCTTGAACCGTACCGCAGACGCCAAAGAACTATTGAGTGAATGTGAAGAACTGAGCATTCTCGTCAGTGATAAAAACCTCGCCGCACAAATTCACCTCTACCGAGCCAAATTACATCGTCTGCAAGAAGACTACCCCAATGCGTTGCTGGCTATTTCGAATGTTCAGTACACAACGGGTAGTGCCACGACATACTGGTTATCCACGATGGTCAAAATTGAGACTGCGTATTGTCTAAACGGTGTAGGGCACACTTCTTTAGCTAATTTAACGTTGGACTCCATCAGTAAAAGGATTCAAAAGCAACTATCTCCTATCGTTACTCAGCATTTTTATAACGCGATGAGTCAAGTTTACGCCTCTCAAGGGTTGTATCAAGAAGCATTAAATTGTGAAAAAAAAGCGCATAGAATCGAATCTGATCTTGTAAAACATATTCCGATCGGTGAGTTAGGGTCTGCTCAACTACGCCGACTTTCACGCTTTGAGTTACAACTCAAACTCATTTTGTCAGAGCTAGAAAACAAAGAACTAAAAGAAACCACCAAGCAGCATAAAAATACTGTTGCTCAGCTACAGCAGGACGTCTTTACCGATCCACTTACGTCTTTACACAACCGACGCTGGTTAGAAGTTAAACTAAAAGATCTACTTCTGCACGATACTGCATTTGCATTGATGGTCATCGATATCGATCACTTCAAATCCATCAATGACGAACTAAGCCACTTGGTTGGCGACAAAGCGATCAAAAGTGTGTCACAGGAACTGGCGTCCTACTTCAGATTTAAAGGCGCATCGTGCGTACGATTTGGTGGTGAAGAGTTCCTCGTGATCCTTGAGAATACCCAACTGGAACGCGCAGAAATGCATGCCGAGAATTATCGTGAACGGATTTATCAATATGGTTGGGACGATATTCTTGGTGAACGGGGGCTGACCGTATCCATAGGGATTACCTTGCATCGAGAAGGCGAGAATACTCAGCGAACTTTTTATCGTGCAGACAAAGCTCTTTATCGCGCCAAAGCCAATGGCAGAAACCAAGTCTGTACCGAACTTTAAACCATGCCCCGGTTGACACCTGGGGCTTTAGTATACTTTTTACTTATCCTTCCTATATCACTTCACTGCTTGTTTAAATAAGTACTCAGCAACACCTTAACTGCCAATAAACATCAGTGGATACTTACATCGCATAAACATAATTCCTACATAAAAACCGCTTGATTCATCTGTAGTTAAGACAAATACTTAAATTGTTAATTTACGTAGATTTTCCATTTCGCAATACGCACAGGTAGGTAAGATGTTTCTAGACTATTTTGCACTTGGGTTACTCATCTTCGTTGCTTTAGTGATCTTTTACGGAATCATTGTCATCCATGATATTCCATATGAAATCGCCAAAGAGAGAGAGCACCCGCACCAAGACGCAATTCACTACGCTGGCTGGGTCAGCCTTTTCACTTTGCATGCGCTGTGGCCATTTTTATGGATCTGGGCAACATTATGGCGCAAGGAACGCGGCTGGGGTTTTAAACAACTAGAACAAGAAACACACGACATTCATCACCGCCTTGAAGAACTCATCGATGAAGTCAACGAACTCAAAAACCAAGTATCGATGTTGAAACAACAAAAGATTCAGCAAAAGCCTTTGCCTGAACAAAGTAAAGAGGACGAATAATGGACTTATTGCTGATTCTGACTTACGCCGCTCTTTGTATTGCCATTTTTAAAATTTTCAATATTCCTCTAAACAAATGGACCGTTCCAACCGCCGTACTTGGCGGCGTAGTGTTAGTGGGCACACTCGTGCTGCTTATGAACTACAACCACCCATTTACTCAATTGGGTAACCAAGTGTTCCCGACTACGCCTATCGTCTCTGGCGTGCGTGGCCGCGTGGTGGAAGTGCCAGTCCAAGCCAACCAACCGCTCAAAACGGGCGATATTCTTTTCAAAATCGATCCTGTGCCTTTTGAAGCAGAAGTTGCTCGCCTTGAAGCGAAAGTCAAAGAAGCAAGCCAAGGTGCGTTGGGTTTAGAGTCTGATCTAAGAGAAGCAGAAGCTGCTGTATTGAAAGCGCAAGCGGACAGAGATAAAGCACAAAGGGAGTTTAGCCGATATCAAAGGGGCTTTGATCGTGGCGCGTTTACTGAACAAGATTTAGATACTCGACGCCAAGCGTATAAAGCGGCAGAAGCCATGTTAGACGTTGCGATTTTGCAACAAGAACAAGCGCAAATCGCTCTGGACTCTGAAATCGGAGGCGAAAATACCCAAGTCGCGCAACTTCTTGCCGAGCTGCGTAAAGCAGAGTTTAACCTAGAGCAAACCGTCGTTCGTGCGCCAACCGATGGTTACGTTACGCAATTGGCTTTGCGTCCTGGTGTTATGGCTGTGCCGTTGCCACTTGCCCCGGCAATGACCTTCGTACATACCGAAGACATTACGTACACCGCGGCATTCAGACAGAACTCATTACAACGCTTGAAGCCAGGCTTTGAAGCAGAATTTATGTTCCGCGCAATTCCGGGCAAAGTGTTCCGTGGCGAAGTCATTGACGTGATTCCAGCCATTGGTGAAAGCCAAATTCAAGCGCGAGGCGCTCTGCTTGGGACTGATGCCTTGCGCACGAGCGGACGTGTTTTTGCGAAGCTGAAAATTACCGACGACTTGAGTGGATACCACCTACCAATGGGTACTGCGGTTGAAGTTGCAGTTTATTCAGACAGCTTTACTCACGTATCAGTGATGCGCAAAGTGCTTATTCGTATGAAGAGCTGGCAGAACTATTTATACCTCGACCATTAATGAACATATAGCGCATTCATTTATTGGTAAAAATAACATCAAACCGTGTAATCAGGGGCTGACGATCAGCCCCTGATTCATTCTAGCCATCCAGATAGATAGCATTCCCACTTTTATTAATATTCTGTATAATGCGCGCCTTATTTTTAATGCTTGCTAAAACCAAAGCCAGTCAAAGGGATGCGTGAATCAAATCACACATTTCCTGAAGAAAAATAGAGCAAACAATAAGCAGCTTGGTTGTTTTGAATATATGTTACACAATCAAATAACTAACGCTTTCCAACAATATAAATGAACGTTCTTTAAAATCGACTATTGAACTGAGGTTATCTATGAATCTTTCCGCTAAAACTGTTGTGGTTATTGCAATCGGTGCTGCTCTTTACGGTATCGGCGGCTTACCTATGTTTGGCATCCCTGTGTTTGCAAACACAACGCTAAAACCAGCAATGGCAGTATTAGCATTGTTCTCAGTACTATTTGGACCACTTGTTGGCTTCTTGGTTGGTTTTATTGGTCACTGGGTTACTGACCTATTTGCAGGTTGGGGCGTATGGCTCACTTGGGTACTTGGTTCAGGTATTGTTGGTTTGATTATCGGTCTATTCCCTTCTCTAACGCGCTACCGTTTGGAGAAAGGTGATTTCAATATGAAAGACTTCGCGTTATTCGTAGTACTTGCGCTATTAGGCAACGTATTTGGTTACGGTTGCTCTGCATTCCTCGACACGATTTTATACGCAGAACCGTTCACTAAAGTGTTTACCCAGCTTTCTATTATCGCGATCGGTAACACCATTCTTATTGCTATTGTTGGCTTCTTCATTCTTAAGTCTGTCGCTAAACGTAACAAGCAAAGCCGTAACTTAACAGAGGCTTAATGTCGAATGACAATCGAATTTTCTAACTTCTCTTTTAGATATGAGTCGCTGGACAAACCGACGCTAAAAAATATCAATCTAAGGATAGAGAAAGGAGAGAAAATCGTCATTATCGGTCCAAGTGGTAGTGGTAAATCTACTCTTGGGCAATGTCTTAACGGACTGATCCCACACGCAATCAAAGGGGAAACCAGTGGAACATTGACCATCAATGGTCAAGACACCGCCCCTTTCGACATGCACCAATACACTGAGCAAGTTGGCACCGTACTCCAAGATACGGACAGCCAATTTGTCGGTTTGAGCATTGGCGAAGACATTGCATTTGCGCTGGAAAACCAGCTAACTTCAAATATCGACATGTACCCATTGGTCAAAGCCACGGCCAAAATGGTCGACTTGGAACAGATGTTAGATCGCTCTCCCCACGATTTATCTGGCGGGCAGAAACAGCGTGTTTCTTTGGCGGGCATTCTCGTCGATGACGTCGATATCCTTTTGTTTGATGAACCACTAGCTGCGCTTGACCCTAAAACGGGTAAAAAAACCATCGAGATCATCGATGATCTACACCGCGAAACGGACAAAACCATAGTAATCATTGAGCATCGTCTTGAAGACGTTCTGCATTGCTCAGTTGACCGTATTATCTTGATGGAAAGCGGCGAAATCATTACCGATACAACGCCAGATGAAATTTTAGCGTCGCCTCTACTAGAAGATTACGGCATCCGCGAACCGCTTTATATTTCAGCACTGAAAGAAGCAGGCTGCGCGATTGAGGGCGATGCAAAACCTTCTAGCTTAACTACCTTACCGTTGGAGCAATATAAACCAGCGGTACAAGCATGGTTTGATGGTTCAACAGCACAACCACCTAAAACGCCAGCCGAGACTTTGCTTGAAGTCCGTGGCCTCACCTATTCTTACGACGGTGAGAAAAACGCGTTAGAAGACGTGAGTTTTGACATTAAGTGTGGCGAGTTTGTCTCTGTACTTGGCAAAAATGGCTCGGGTAAATCGACCATCACCAAACTGATTATGGGCGTTATTGAAGCGGATAGCGGCTCAATGAGCATGAATGGTCAAGATCTTAACGAACTGACCATCTTCGAGCGTAGCCAGAAAGTGGGTGTGGTGATGCAAAACCCGAATCACATGATTTCCCATCACATGATTTTCGACGAAGTGGCCTTCGGCCTCCGTAATCGTGGCGTTGAAGAGAAACAAATCGACGCTAAAGTACTTGAAGTCCTAGAGCTGTGCGGTTTGAGCAAATACCGTCACTGGCCAATCGAAGCATTGAGCTACGGCCAGAAAAAGCGCGTAACCATTGCGTCAATTTTGGTCTTGGAACCAGAGCTTCTGATCCTTGATGAACCGACGGCAGGTCAGGACTATCGAAACTACACGTCTATGCTGAGTTTCATCGAAAAGCTCAATCGCGAGTTGGGCGTAACCGTAATGATCATCTCTCATGACATGCATTTAGTGTTGGAATACACCTCGCGCTCTATCGTGATTGCAGACAGTAAATTAGTCGCGGATGCACCAATGACGCAGGTATTCAGCAGTCCAGAGCTACTAGACCAAGCAAACCTCACTACCACAAGTTTGTTTGAGTTGGCTACGAAAGTTGGTATCGAGGACACCAATGGCTTTATGCAGCACTTTATCAATGTAGAAAAAGCGCACCGCCAACAAAAAAGCGACGACGTAAACCAACTAGAGAAAGCGGTGGCATGAAAGACAATAAGATGAAGTTTGGTATCAACTACATCGATACCCAATCGCCACTTCATAAGTTGAATGGCATTACTAAGTTCTTGCTTTTCATTGCTTGGGTAACGGTGGTATTGACCACATTTGACTTGCGAATCATCGCGCTGTTGATCGTGCTGGGTTTGGGCTTATTGAAAATGACCAAAGTGCCCTTTCATGTCTACAAACCGCTGTTATTCGGTACAGGTACGGTATTACTGATCAATGCCCTGTTTATGTTCGCGTTAGCACCGCAACAAGGTACTGAGTTCATGGGTTCATCAACGGTTTTACTCTCGTTACCCGGTAATTACTCGCTCACTCAAGAGACATTGTTTTACCTAGTAACAGTGACGTTGAAGTACTTCAGCATGTTCCCAATCGCATTGGTGTTTGTATTTACCACTCATCCGACAGAGTTTTCAGCCAGCTTGAACCGTTTAGGTGTGCCTTACAAAATCGCCTATGCCGTAAGCTTAACGCTGCGCTACTTGCCGGAAGTGAAAAAGGACTTTGTTAACATCATGCACGCGCAACAAGCACGCGGAGTAGAACTGAGCAAGAAGGCTCCGTTGTTCAATCGTATGAAGAACGTCGCGAAGATTCTTGGACCTCTGATTTTCTCTAGTTTAGACAGAGCCGATCAAATCTCAAACGCGATGACGCTACGTGGTTTTGGCCGCCACTCCTCTCGCACTTGGTACAGCTTAAAACCACTGACCAAAGCCGATATGATCTGCATGGCTGGGATTGCGGTGATAGTGATTGCTGCGATCAGCAAGCGTGTGATGGACACACAACTGTTCTGGTATCCGTTTTAAATTCTGAAGCTTCAAACTGAACATAACGTGGTTAGTGTTGTGACCACGTTATCTTCCGTCTTTCCCCTCGATAACTCACCTGTTGGCTTCTTGCTTGCGAGTGTTCAAAAGAAGCGGTAATTTCAGCGGCTCGCTGATGTGCCAGAAAGTTGCTTATTTAAACGACCAACATGAACTAAACTCATCAGTTTTATCAGGGGCTTAATGATCAACTGCGCACTGCCTACAATGAAAAGCCAAGTACCACTTTCAATCAACGAATCATTCAAAAAGAAAAAGCTACCAATTAAAAACCAAATAGCAATGAGTAGGTCGTTTGCAGCACCTAACGCCTCATAGCGGCGCTGAATAACGATGTGACGGCTTCCTAGATCTAAATCCAACTCTCTGCCATGTATCTGCACTGTATAGCTCCCCTCTTATTGTTTCGCGTCAGTTATGCCCAAGTTATTTCGAAATACTTAGTTCTAAACCCTAACGGACGTGGCATGCATTGACAACCATTGGAGGGATTATCTATTTGCAATAAAAAGAAAAGGGCGCATAAGCACCCTTTTTAGCGAGTCTAATTACAGGTATTCGCTTTAATGATTAGATAGTGAGTACCAACTTAACTCCACTTCAACAAGCGAGTTTCGTTGCCTTCTTCCGGCTTCGCTGGAATATTAAGTGACAACAGCAAGCTCACTGCTGCCATACCAGCGCCGATGTAAAATACGCTAGCAGGTGAAACCAGCCAAATCACACCAAACGTAACAGGTATTACAACCGCCGCAATATGGTTAATCGTAAACGCAACGCCTGCGGTCGACGCCATATCGGCAGGATCGGCAATTTTCTGGAAGTAGGTTTTAATCGCAAGCGCTAACGCGAAAAATAAATGATCGACAACATACAATGCTGCCGCCCACTCTGCCGTTTGCACCAAACCGTACCCGACGAACACGAAGATCAAACCGACGTATTCAAACATCAACGCTTTGCGCTCACCAACAACGCCGATAAAACGGCCTATTCGCTTCGCAAACAAGAAGTTAAAGACATAGTTAATCAGGAACAGCAACGTAATATCTGCGGCGGAGTAACCAAACTTTTCTACCATCAAGAAACCAGCGAACACCGTAAAAATTTGACGGCGTGCTCCACTCATAAACGTAAGCGCATAGTATAACCAGTAACGTTTACGCAGGATGAGCTTCTTGTTCTGAGGCACTTTTGTCTTAAATTGTGGGAAGGCAAATGCCATCACCAAAATGAGCACAAAACCTAAACCACCAGCCATTAAATAGACCGTTTTAAAATCAAGTTTGAGCTGTTCGAGCGAAACCCAAATGGCGCCGTAGGTAAACAGAGAAGCCAAAGCTCCAACAGAAATAAACTTACCCAGCATTTCTGGCGCTTCTTCTTTAGATAGCCATTGTAAAGACAAAGACTGCTTGAGTGTTTCAAAGTAATGGAAGCCGGTGGACATTAACAAGGTTGTAAAAAGTAGACCGTACAAAGTGGGAAAATAACCTGTTAATGCCGTACCAAGCGTAAGCATCGCCAAAGAGACGAGCATAAAGCGTTGCTCTCGGATAAACAGCAATACAAACACGGCGGTAAAGGCCAAAAAACCCGGAATTTCGCGCACACTTTGCAATAGGCCTATGTCAGCACCATCAAAGTTTGCTTTCTCGATAACAAAGTTGTTCAACAACGCCATCCAGGTAGAAAAAGCAATGGGCACGATAATGGAAATTAACAGGAGGAAATTTTGCGGCGTTCTCCAGCCGTGCGATGAGGTAGTCATGATGTTTCCTTTAAATATGAAGGCATCATCATAGCTTTAAATGTAACAAATTCGCAATATCATTATTATTTTCAACCCAGAGCAAGCTGATATGGCTGAGGAATATTGTTATGAAGACAAACATCGCACTCAATTCCTTGGCTAAGCGCGATGTTCAAGTATCAAGAGAACTAAAGCATGAGTAAATGTGCTCAGTGGCTTAATCAATGACTTTTACTGATAGGCGATTTTTAAATTCAAACACATGTTCTGGACACACATCCAAACAACGGCCACAGCTAATGCAGTTTTGATCCATAACTCGACGATCTCCCTCTTTCAAAGGCTGCCGAAGCACTTCTGGTTCTGGGCAAACGTAAAAGCAATCCATGCATTTGGTGCAATCTTCGCGCCGAACAGCAGTAACGCGCAACAGGCTTTTTCGGCCTATCACGCCATAGGTAGCCCCCAGTGGACATAAGTGCCCACACCACCCATGCTCAACCAAGAGTAAATCCAACACAAACACTAGGGCGATCAACACCCAACCTGCGCCCATACCAAACACCAATCCGCGATGCAGTGCAGCCACTGGATCTAACCATGTCCAAAGAATCGCGCCAGACAGCGCACTGCCCAACATCAAAACAGGGATCAGCCAATAACGAATCACGGGAGACCAACGATAGCTCGCTTTAATGTTGAGCTTTCGACGCAACCACGCCGCCAAGTCTGTCACGATGTTCAACGGGCACACCCAAGCACAAAATGCGCGCGGCGCCAAAATCGCGTAAAACACCACGACAATCACTACGCCTAACAACGCATTAAACTCCGGAACATGCCCTGTCGCCAAAGCTTGAAGCACAATTAACGGGTCACTTAACGGCACGGTATCGAGCAACATACTTGATGACAGATTACCAGTTAGAATTCCCAGCGTCGGCCCAGCCATAAATAGCGCAATGATGGTGAACTGACATAGCCGACGTAAAATCAAAAACCGATGCGCGCGCCACCAACCAAGCTTTTCAAGCGCTTCTTTGCCAGCATTTTGAGCTAAATTCTTTGCCATTACTTACCTCCTTTTAGCGATTCAAGCGCACCTTCCGGCACAGGCGTCTCACTAGGGAGGATATTTTCGAGTGGTTTGTCGATCTCTTTCCAACCAAAATTGTAGTGGCTGCCCACTTTGCCTTTCGCCAAATCCGTCGGGACAACTTTAATAGCAGCGACATCCAACACGCACGCTTGTTCACACTTACCACATCCGGTACACACTTCGGAATTCACTGTAGGGATAAGTTTGGCGTGATAGCCAGTTCGGTCGTTGTGAACCATCTCTAACGTGATGGCTTCATCAATCAGCGGACAAACGCGATAACAAACGTCGCATCGTAACCCTTGCCAGTTAAGGCAAGTTTCATGGTCAATAAGAACCGCTGTACCCATTCGAGCATCATCAATATCGGTTAGTTTCGGATCCAGCGCCCCACTCGGACAAGCGACAACACAAGGAATGTCTTCGCACATTTCGCAGGGAATATCGCGTGCAGTAAAGTAAGGTGAGCCAGTCGCGACGGGTGAAAGTAATGTCGCAAGTTTCAAGGTATCGTAAGGACATGCCTGAACACACAAGCCACATCGAATACAAGCTGATTCGAAATCGCCTTCCGGCAATGCACCTGGCGGACGAATAGGCACACCTTTGGTTTCTCGAGCTTGGCTTTGTAGCGATTGTAAGCCCAATACACACGCAGCTGCGCCAACACCAGCCGCAGTCCGAGCTGTATCACGCAAAAATCGGCGCCGACTTTGCGATATTTTAGACTGAGAGGATTTCATGCTATTTCCTCAACAAAACTCCCTTATCAAGTTAAGCATAAATAGCCCTAAACGTGTCGTTTCCCTATACCTCATAGGAGGTAACTCCATCCTCTATTGATTCAAGTCAACTGACGCACAGTGCCGTCGTCACAGTTTGACTAAATGCGTTTATTTACTGCGACATGAAATTCACCACGATACTCTGCAGTACGCGCCATTCTCAGTACAATAATTCAACACCTTTGCAATCTATTCGCTCAATTCGATGATAAATCACTACTAAAAATTCAAAAAATGACATCATAACAAGCTAATTTAAAAGGTATTTATCCATTAAACATAAAAAACACTATCCAAATAAGAAAACTGTGGTTAGATTAAAAATTAAAACTAAAAAGCGAAGGAGAGAGGCATGGAAATTATCGTACGTCCAACGACCGTCGAAGACGCAGCGGCACTCGTAGAAATCTATTCACAACCAAAAGCACAACGTGAAACCCTGCAACTCCCAAAGCCTTCGCTCGCGATGTGGGTGGAAAGATTGTCAAACATACCTGATGGTGTTTATAGCTATGTCGCTGAAATTGATGGTAAAGTCGTCGGAAATATTGGCTTTCACCACTCTCTACGTCCAAGAACGATGCACACGGCATCGTTTGGCATCGGAGTACATGATAGTTTCCATGGACTCGGTATTGGTAGCAAATTGATAGAAACAGTCACTGAACTAGCAGATAACTGGTTAAATGTGAGAAGAATTCAGATAGAGGTCAATGCCGATAACGACGCCGCCATTGGGCTTTATAAAAAGCATGGATTTCAAATTGAAGGTGAAGCGATTGACGGTTCCTTCCGTGATGGTGAATTCATCAATACCTATTACATGGCGCGCATCAGACCAGGCCAAAGATAAAACAAAGCCTCCTACTAATTGGAGGCTTTTCTTTTTAAACTTCGACTCACTTTCGTAAGTAAGCCAACGCTCTGCGAGTCAATGCTTCTGTGTAGGGATTGATCTTCCAGTGGTCGGAACTCCAACCTTTCACAAAGCGCTGAAAGTCTGCCCAAGCCACAGCAAACAAAGGACGCCATTCACGCTCGACTTCATTAGGGTCAAGATTCGGTTGATAGACCATTAGCGAGTGTTGCAACTGAGCAAAATACGTATCCAAAACCCAAACTTCCATCTCTGCACAACGTTCTGGCTTAACGGCGCTACTCATAAACAGTGCCACATCTTTCATTGCACACCCACATCCAACGTATTGAAAGTCAACCGCAGCAACGCTTGATTCTTCTTCATCAAAACAGAAGTTCGCCAATTTGGCATCACCATGTACTAGTGTTTTAAACTTAGCTTGCGAAAGCGTTTGATCAATCAATTGAGCCGCATTTTGTAGCTCAGTGTCTTGCAATGCTTCAAGCTCGTCGGGTCTGGTTGCTAAGTGCCAGTATGTTCCGGTATGCCACAACTTATCCGAACGAACATCGATGTATCGCGCATGAAAGTTCGCCAACCAAGTGAGGCAGGCTTGTAGATGCTCTAACTGTGCATCTGTGATGACTTTTGGAAAGCCCACCTCGGCGAGATCTTCCATCACAATGAGCCATTCATTCTCCGATTGGAACGTTTTTAGACCTTGTGGTACTCGGCAGCGAGTATCCACCCCTCCGGAAAAATGCTCATACCAATTCACTTCCACCTGATAAGAATGCAACTTTCTTTGATGAGAACGGTCCGTATTCCAGCCTCTAGGATGCTCTGAAGGCTTAGGGAGTTTTACATGCTTAATGATCACCGAACCAGTAGAATAAGTAACTCGGACTAACTCCCCATAGCCTCCCCATAGCGATTGTATGACTTCTACAGAGCGGTAATTACCGAGATTGAGTTCCTGGCCAATAGTTTGGTAGCGTTGGTGGTTGTTACTCATCATGCGAGCAGATGTGACCACGTTTGGTTCTTCTCCATATAGTGAATAACATATGGGCAAACTGGTTTGATTTGATAACCGAGTGACTCAATTTCTGGCAACACCGCTTCCATCATCACTTTTCCGTACCCCTTACCTCGCAGTGCTTCAGGAACAACCGTTGATGTAATGTGCATGACATTACCCTTAAGCTGATAAATTAACTTGGCTTTATAGCCCTGCTCTAAATCAACCCAGAATGTACTATTCGTGGCTTCATGAGTTACTTTATGCATATCTTGCTCTCTAATTTTTGTTACAGATTGATTGAATCAAACTATATCACTGAATAAAATCGATACCATGCGAGAGTGCTGCTTCGCCTCACGCGATTACCTTCTTACATCAGGTACGACAATTATAATGAGAAATATGAGCCCAATTGCCAGAGACGGCAAGCTACCTCTGCAAAGCAAGAAGGCACCAGAACGTCAGGCAAGTACATTAAATAGCACCGATGCAATGGCAATGGTCGAACATGGCAGTGAAGTGAGCTTAAACGTCACCACCCCCGTTGGTACAAAGTTTATTACAACCAGCACATTTGTTGGCTGTCACTCAAATAATACTGCATTGATAGAGGTTCCGAACATCTCCGATGAAGACTTGAAGTTCTATTTTCAGGAAGGCTTTTGGATCAATGTAAAAGCCTACTCTCATCGAGGTGAAGGGGCCGTTATCCCATTTCGGGCCCAATTGCAGCATCGACTAGGCGATCCGTACCCAATTTTGGTGCTAGACCTACCCAACACTATGCAGGTCTTTCAGCTTCGCAAAGAAGTGCGTTACGAAGTAAATTTGAGAGCGCGTGTTTGTTTAGAAGCCTATCGAACTGAATGCGAAATAAGAGATTTATCTCGTAGTGGCTGTCGTTTTGTAACATCACCGATGAGCCGACCACTTCAGGTTGGTGACCACGTTTCATTGGATCTAACGATGCCCGGAGAAAGTCGTATGCTAGCGCCGTTGCGAGGTCGTATTTGTAATTTACAAAAATCAACGCACTATGCTCGCTACGGAATGGAGTTTGATGAGGTTGGTAAAAACAACGCTAAAAACCTCCTCAGTCACCTCAAATTTGATGGTACTAAGCTCACACTAAAAAGATAGATTTGATCACCCCTATCGCTTATCAAGAAGCTTTGAAGTGCTAGAAAACAAGAAACCCCTTACTTTTCAGTAAGGGGTTTTTATTTACTAAGAATAAGGCAGTATCTTAGATAAGAGTCATGACTTAGAAGTCGTAACGTAGACCTAGCGCTAGCTCATCTTTTTCAGCCGCGCCTTCGTTATCCATTAGATCGAAGTTGTATGATGCGTAGCCACGGAAGTTAGGCTTGAAGTAGTAAGTTACATCAACAGCTAGGTTTTCTACAGTATCTGCGTCTTCTAGTTCACCTTTGTTGAACGTAGAAGTGAATACAGTTTGACCCATAGTGTAAGCAGCGGCTAGTTCGTAGCCTTTGTAATCAAAAGTCTTACCTGCAACATCCATATCCGCGCCAGTGTAGTTACCAGCGAAGTAGAAGTCACCTACAGAGTATGCAGCTACCAGCATGAACTCATCGCTGTCGTTTTGATCTGCGTAACCAGCACCTAGTTCAAAACCAGTGTTAGCAAACGCGTAAACACCAGATAGAGAGAAGCCATCTTCCTCGTTGTCTGTAAAGCCTTGTGCATCTGTTGTGCGATCAGCAAAACGGTAGCTAGCGCGTACAGCTAGTTGCTCGAATTGGCCTTTGTAAGACAGCATGTTATCTGTACGGTCAGAAACAGGCAGTTTAAGTGCTGCTGTGTTACCGTGGTAAGCCATAATGTCAGTAAAGTCAGTAAGAACCACTAGTGCGCCGTCGTTTTTACCGTAAGTTACTTCACCGTATTTGCCACCCAGACCTGCATAAGCGTAACGAGTTTCAAGATCACTATCGTTATCTACGGCACCTTCTTCTTTTGTTTTGAACTCACCTTCCCAAAAACCAACGCCGTATAGGTTTTCATTGATTTCCTGTTTGCCTAGGAAGTTAAGACGGATGCGAGTACGGTCTTCTGCCTTACCATCCATCATAGAAAGACGCGCTTCAGCGCGGCCGCCCATCTCAAGAGAAGTGCCATCTTGGTTGTATAGTTCTGAAGCGACAACTTGAGATCCTGATGCCATTAGCGCCACTGCTACAGCTAAAGTTTTTAATTTCATTGTTATTTTCCATATCATTGTTTTATATGTATTTTCTCACCAGAAAAACAGGACTTTTCTGTACCAACGAGAAAACTGGCGGCATAGTAGCAGCTGTTATTTTTCACGCAACGTGTTGAATAAACAGCACTTATAGAAGAAAACACCACTTAAAATGACGATATGAATACCTCTCAACCATCAAGTTATCGGTTGAGTTAAAAAAAATGTTCGCGTCAAAAAAAAATTGACGAAAAAAATGTAAAAACAATATCACAAAACGTGACATTGCCCGCAAAAAAAATCTTGTTAACTGACTGTTTTAGATAGACTTATTGATAATAAATCCGATTATTACAAACAAAAAAATCCCTGAGCATTCACTCAGGGATTTAGAGATTTGATAAGTAGATGATGAATTAAAGCTTAAAGAAACTTAATTGCTCTTTCTGCTTCTCTGCAAGTAATGAAAGCTCAGTACTCGCACTTGCACTCTGGCTGATGCCCGCTACGTTTTGGTTTACAAGCTCCGACATGTTAACCACGTTGCGATTGATATCTTGAGTAACTTGAGACTGTTCTTCGGCTGCGGTTGCTACTTGCGTGTTTGAATCGTTGATGTTGGCGACTGACTCGGTAATTCCAACCAACGCTTCATTCGCTTGTTGCGTCAGCTCGTTGTTGCGGCTAAGCATATCAAGGCTGACTTGCATACTGTCATTCGCAAGCCCAGACTGCGCTTGAAGCTCTTCAATGATCGTTTGGATCTCTTGTGTCGAGTCTTGAGTACGCGCTGCTAGCATCCGTACTTCATCAGCTACTACCGCAAAACCACGACCAGACTCACCAGCTCGCGCCGCTTCAATCGCAGCATTCAATGCTAGCAAGTTGGTCTGCTCAGATACGCCGCGAATCACTTCAATAACATCGTTGATCTGTACAGATTGCTCTTTTAGACGCAAAACAACTTGCGCTGCATCGTTCAATGCTTGAGACATTTGCGCACTTGCTTCCGCACTTTCTTGGAAGATAGCCAAACCTGATTGAGCAAGTCCATCAGCTTCACGCGCAGTTGCGTCAGCAGAGGTCGCGTTATCACTCACATTATTCGCAGTGCTTGCAAGCTCGTTAACCGCAGATGCAACTTGCTCGATCTCCGCCAACTCTTGTTGAGCGTTCGCTTCCGCTTGCGTCATTACCGCAGCCAATTCGGTCGATGCAGATGCAACTTCCTCACTAATACGGGTTAACTGGTCCACAGTGTTGTATAACTGCTCTGCGGTTTGGTTTACATCTTTGCTCAGCTTAGAGATCTCATTGTCCCCATCGACATCTGCACGTACTGATAGATTACCCATTGCTAACTGACGCATCACTTCTTGCAGCTTTTGGATTGGTGTAACAATCATGCCAGATAGGAACCAAGCGCCTATCAATGAGAAAGCAAATACCGCTAAAACTGTCAACATAGCGTTATTTTGCACACGTTCATTTTGCTGATGACTTCTGATAGTAGATTGTTCAGCTTGCTCGTTTACATGCTTTGATAGCGTGTTAATTTGTTGGACCATTTCTCGGCCAACATTGCGATACTCTTTGACAAATGCACGGTACTCTCTATCCGATTTTAAACCTTGATCGTATTGGTTGAAGAAAGCAACTGAGCGCTCTGAATATCGCACATAGGATTCAATTGCTTGGCGAACTTTAACGGCATCGTCACGGAATAGGTTTCGGGCTTCAATTGCGCTTAAATCGGCATCAACTTGCTTTAAGCCTTCTTTCAATTCGGTTAGAAAATTCTCACGACGAGAAGCATCGTAAATAGCGTAAACCGCGCTTATGCGCAGAGGGTAAATTTGGTCGTCAATACTCGCCAATGTGTCTTTGTGAAAAACCAAAGATTCTTGGTTGGAAGCAATAACATCTTGCTCTGCTTGAAGATTGTTTTTAGTAATCCAAAGAGCAATAAACAAAACAATCGCGGTAAATAATACCGGAACCAAAATTTGCGTTCGTACTGACAAATTTTTCAGTGATAACTGCATGACAGGGCCTCAGTTGTATGCGTGATGTCTATATCCAAACAAACTCGAGCTGTGCTTATAACAACGTTACTTTTCGGCAGTTTGAATATCTATGCTTCCTTGCGACGGGATAAATCCCAGACGAATAAACAAGTGGCGAATATTAGAGGTCGATCACACTTTTGTCTAGTACAAAAACTCTCCATTTTCAATCTGTTATTGACAATATCCCGACAGTGGTGTCGGGATATTGTCGTTATGATAAATTATGATCACTTATGATGAGATACATTCACATTTAGGACGGTTTCAGCCTATTTTCTCAACGAATTGAGCTTAGCTTGAGCAAGGCCAAAAATGGTATCGATTGGATAAGAGCCTTCATCGGTTGGCTCACCAGCAACTTTCCCCGTAAACAATTCGATAGCTTCAGTAACATGGTCAATCGCCCAAATATTAAACTCGCCTTTTTCGACTGCTTTCACGATGTCGGAACGAAGCATTAGATTGTGAACATTAGAGCGCGGAATAATGACCCCCTGCCCGTCATGACGACCTTTAATTACACACACATCATAAAAGCCTTCGATCTTTTCGTTTACGCCACCAATAGGCTGAGCTTGACCAAATTGATTCATCGACCCTGTTATCGCAATGTCTTGTCGGTTTGGTTGCTTTGAAAAAGCAGACACAACCGCACATAACTCAGCCATGCTGGCACTATCACCATCAACACCACCATAAGATTGCTCAAAGGTAATGGTGGTCGTTAATGGCACTCGTGCCGTTTTACCAAATACGGAAGATAAGTAGGCAGACAAAATCATCACGCCCTTAGAGTGAATACTGCCACCCAAATCCACGCTGCGCTCGATATCGATAACATCCCCATCACCGTAACACGTCGTCGCTGTGATGCGATTCGGTGCACCAAACATGTAGTCACTAGTGCTCAATACCGAAAGTGCGTTGACTTGGCCTACGGCTTCTCCTTCGGTGCGAATCAGCGTTGTGCCGTTAATAAAGGTTTCCATTACGTTATCGCGTAATCGGCTTACTCGCATTTCTTGGTTATTGAGCGCCTCTTCAACATGCCCAATACGAATCATGTTGGAGTTGGCTTGACGAGCTACGTAGTTCGACTCTCGAAGCAAGTTGGCGATATTAGCCGAATGTAGAGATAGCTTGGATTGGTCGCCAGACAAACGTGAGCTGTATTCGATGATTCGAGCAATGGCTTTGCGATCGCAATGCAGCATATTGTTGTCATGCACCACGCTAGAGATAAAGCGCGCGTAATGCAGCTCAGACTCCGGCGTACGTTTCATTTCGTCTTCGAAATCTGCCGTCACGCGGAACAACTCGCTGAACTCTGGATCGTAATGTTGGAGTAATTGGTAAGTTCGGTAATCACCAAATAAGATGATTTTGATATCAAGCGGAATCGGTTCAGGATCGAGTGATACCGCCCCCGTCAATGTGACTTCTTTTTCTAGAGACGTAAAACTCAATTGACGAGCACGCAATGCGCGCTTCAAACCATCCCAAACGTAAGGCTGTTCAAGTACTTTCTGAGCATCCATTAATAGAACGCCGCCATTCGCCTTATGCAAGCTCCCTGCGCGAATCAGCGAGAAGTCGGTAAACACCGTTCCCTTGAAAGTGGCAGTCTCAATCGACCCGAAGAGTGAATGATAGTTGGGGTTTTCTTCAACAACGATAGGAAATTCGCTGCTTTTACGGCTTACCAAGACGTTCACTTTATAACGACGTGGCAATTTTTTATCCAAGGATGCCGTCGCAATTTCGCCTTGCTCGCCACTTTGGTCAAGGAAGATATCTGCGTTTTCAACAATATCTTTTTGCAGCTCAGTTAAGTAGGTTTTGATTTCGGAATATTGCGCGTAATCCACTTTGAGTTTTTTGATGAAGTGAGTAATTACATCAAGTGTCACTTCATCATTGAGCTTTTTGATTTTATCGCTGTATGTCTCTTCCCACTCCGTAAGCTCACGAACCATCGAGCGCAATCTCACTTCGAGTTCATCAATAGCATCGCTGAATTGCTCTTGTTCTTTTTTGCTTAGTACATCAAAAGACTCTTCCGTATGAAGCTCATCACCGTTCATGGCGACAAACTGATAATCCCCCTGTGTAGTCAGTGTTAGGCTGATGCCTTTTTCTTTTGCCTCTCGACTAATACGATCCAGCTCGTTTTGTTGCTTAGCTGCCAATTGATTTTTTAATCGCTCAGCGCGGCTAAAGTACATTTCATTGTCGAATGCTAGGGGTAAAGCATTCAATAATTTGCCCATTAAAGCTTCAATATCAACACGTAGCTTATTTCCGATACCACAAGGCAGCTTTAATACCTTTGGTGTACGGGTATCCTCAAAGTTCGCAACGTAACACCAATCAAACAGGGCTGCTGCATCGTGTTGGTGACGATTCAGATAGCGCAAGATCATGGTGCGTTTACCTAGCCCATTCTGACCAATGGCGTAGATGTTATACCCTTTCTCTTTGATGGACATCGCAAACTCGACCGCTTTTTGCGCGCGCTCTTGGCCCACGATTTCATCAATTGGAGGTAACTCCTTGGTCGACTTACATGGCATATTCTCTAGATCTGCTACAGAATATAGCTGCTTAGCTTCCAATCTTAGTATTGCCATATCCACTTCCTTTTTTCTTATTTTCGTTATTTGAGTGTAGAGATTATTTGCTTAATTTTAAGTGATTTACCTTCCACCCTAGATTGATTGGACATTTTATGAACACACAAGTGATATTAACGCGCACTTGCAATTGATAATCAATTTCATTTAATATCTAAACAAATCAAATGTTGTGGAGATGGATATGAATATTGAGCAATGCTGGATGCGCTACTTAAAAGCGGAGCAACTGATGGAACAAGGCCATTGGCCAGAAGCTCATCGTTTATATGACGACGTGCTCAACAATCTACCCAACCACATTCATCTAGCGCTAGAAAATGCACAAACTAAACCTTGCCAGTTTGTATGTCTCATTACGGGGCTTAGAGATGCCAGCGTGACGCAATCAGAGATTCTCAACAAACTCGGCTTACAGCATGATGCGTTCTCAATACTCAATCAAACTTACGCGCTATTTCAATTTTTGCAGCTAGAGAGCCATGAACTGATTGAGCGCGTAGGTCACCTACTTGGTCAACAGAGCGAAGACTTGTTAGCTCACATGGCGGCATTTTGCTCTGCCCAACGTAATGCTCAATGGATGATAGAACTCGAGCACGTAACGCGCGCGCATGAGCAGTTCTTACATTTGCAAGCAATGAGTTCGGCAAAATCTTCGCCTTCTCACCTGTATAATTAATCTAAAGCTCAAGCATTGAGGCCAGCTAGGTTTGTGCTATCCATTACTTGAGTATCATTTGCTTTATCAACCACAAGGATCTGTGATGTCTTCTAAAACCATTCTTTCGGTGAACAACCTATCAGTCAGCTTTACGACAAACGATGGGATCGTCGATGCAGTAAAGAATGTTAGCTTCGATTTAAAAGCAGGCGAGACGCTGTCCATCGTTGGCGAATCTGGCTCTGGCAAGTCAGTATCAACCAATGCACTGATGAAACTACTGCCAGACAACGCTATTTTGCATGAAAGCTCATCCATCATGTTTGAGGGTAGCTCCATCTTGGATAAAACAGAGCGTGAAATGCAAAATATTCGCGGTGATCGCATTGGCATGATTTTTCAAGAGCCGATGACCTCACTAAACCCGTACATGCGGGTGGGTATCCAAGTCGCTGAGGCCATAATGTGTCACCGCCCGGTCGACAGACGAACAGCAAAAGAAAAGGTGTTAGAGCTGTTTGAATTGGTTCATATGCCAAACCCAGAAAAAGCGTACAACAAGTACCCACACGAATTTTCTGGTGGTCAATTGCAACGCATCATGATTGCGATGGCACTGATTAACGAGCCCGATATTTTGATCGCCGACGAACCAACAACGGCGTTGGATGTCACGGTTCAAGCAGAAGTGTTGCACCTGATTAAAGAAATTCAGGCTCAGATGGGCATGGCAATCCTATTTATTACTCATGACTTAGGCGTCGTAAAACACTTTGCAGACCGTGTCATTGTGATGTGTAAAGGAGAAGTCGTCGAAGAAGGCGAAACGCAAATACTCTTCGAGGACCCAAAGCACGAATACACACGTATGCTAATCAACTCGATTCCTAAAGGCAGTAAGGAGCCTATTAGCGAAAGTGCTACACAGCTTTTAAAGGCCGACGATATACGAGTCAAATTCTTGGTAAAGTCGCATTTTATTGCGAGCAAGAATGAGTACTTCGAAGCGGTAAAAGGCATTTCTCTTGAGCTTAAACAAGGAGAGACCCTCGGGATCGTTGGGGAGTCCGGTTCAGGTAAGTCTACACTCGGCCGAGCTTTGATAGGTCTACTGCCCTCAACTGGCAAAATAGAATACAAAGGCCAAGATATGGCCTTGCTGACAAACAAAGAACGCTTTGAGCTGAAAAAAGACGTTCAGATGGTATTCCAAGACCCTTATGGTTCGCTTTCTCCTCGTATGACTATCGGCGAGATCATCACAGAAGGATTAACTGTCCACCAACCAATGTTGAGTAAAAAAGAACGTATGCAGAAAGCGCGCGACGTGCTCCGTGAGGTCCGCTTAGATCCCGCGTCCATCAACCGTTATCCGCACGAGTTTTCAGGAGGCCAGCGTCAGCGTATTGCTATCGCGCGAGCACTGATCCTTGAACCTTCGTTTATTCTGCTTGATGAGCCAACCTCTGCATTAGACCGCTCGGTGCAACTGACAGTGATTGACCTTCTGAAAGATTTGCAGAAAAAACACAATATTGGCTACTTGTTTATTAGCCACGATCTATCAGTAGTTAAAGCACTCTCTGATCGTGTTCTAGTCATGCAAAAGGGCGAGGTCATGGAACAAGGTACGGCCGAAAAGATTTTCCAAAACCCTAAAAATGACTACACGAAAAAACTGATAGATGCCTCATTTGATCTTGAAAACAGTGAAAATCAGCACAATGCGGCTTAGGTTCATCACAGTTTCATATTCATAAACTAGGATTAAGAAAAGGTGATAAATTCATCTTGTCTTAAGAATGGCGTAGCTGCCTTTCGGTTTGGCCGCCGAGACTGGTTGGTTCAAGAGTCAGACTTAGTCAACCTGGCTCAAATACTGGCAAACAGTATGAATTGAGTTCCCCCAACCATGAAAAATGCCGCGACACTGTCGCGGCATTTTTTATTCTCAGAAGCTTCGAACAACTAGGGCATTAAATCGACTCAATACCCATATTATGTAACGTAAATGCATACACGTCTGTGGTGAGGTCAATTTGCTTACTCAGCGGCATTCCTGCACCATGACCGGCATTAACATCAATGCGTATCAATACTGGATTAGCGCCTTGCTGTTTGTCTTGCAGCTCCGCAATAAACTTGTACGAATGTGCTGGAACCACACGATCGTCGTGATCGGCAGTTGTCACCAATGTCGCAGGATACTGCACGCCTTCTTTTACATTGTGAACAGGAGAGTAGCCAAGCAAGTATTGGAACATCGCTTCGCTTTGTTCAGACGTGCCATAGTCATACTTCCAGCCTTCTCCAGACGTAAACGTGTGGTAACGCAGTATATCAAGCACGCCAACCGCAGGCAGCGCGACTTTGAATAGTTCAGGGCGTTGCGTCATACACGCTCCAACTAACAAACCACCATTAGAACCACCGCGAATCGCTAGGCGATCCGAGCTAGTGTAGTCGTATTCAATCAGGTATTCCGCCGCCGCAATAAAGTCATCAAACACGTTTTGCTTTTGCTGCTGAGTGCCTGCGTTGTGCCAGGCTTTACCGTATTCACCGCCGCCTCGCATGTTGGCGACAGCGTATATACCACCCAACTCTAGCCAGTTGGCTACATTGCCAGAAAACATTGGAGTAAGGCTGATGTTAAAACCGCCGTAACCATACAACATGGTTGGTGCTCTACCATCAAGTGCAACGCCCTTCTTGTATGAAATGATCATCGGAACTTGCGTGCCGTCTTTTGAGGTGTAAAACACCTGTTTTGATTCATACTCATTACGATCGAACGGTGCCTTTGATTCCTGAAACAGTGTCGATCCACCAGATTCGACATCAAATGAG
Organism: Vibrio sp. 1751; assembly: GCF_033339895.1. NCBI lineage: Bacteria > Pseudomonadati > Pseudomonadota > Gammaproteobacteria > Vibrionales > Vibrionaceae > Vibrio > Vibrio sp. 1751. The sequence goes on along the minus strand of NZ_JAWOVM010000010.1, from coordinate 39,020 downwards.
AAGATCGTCGGAGGCGTCACGTAGTTAGTGAATGTGTAATAAAGTGTGGTTTCTTCTTTTTTACCCGCCAGACCATAAGCCGTGCCTTCTCCCGGCAATTGTACATCTCGAATCCACTCACCTTGGTAGTTAAACTGCTGCACTTTAGAAAGCACATCTACCATATAAGTCGCAAACAGATAACCGCCACCTTTGCTGATTTCTAACGGCTGTTCTTGTTCAGCAATCACGTCAGCCCATTGTTCTGTCTGAGTGTTGTAGCTGACAACTTTGCCATTCGGCGCGTCTAGGTTGGTGTAAAGCAGCAAGGTTGCGTCTTGGCTATCAATTAAGTAGGTGTCGCCTTGCGTTGTATCGCGCAGCGTCACAATTGCTTGGGAGTCAGACTGTAAATCGATATAAAACAGACGATTACCCGATGTAGATTCTGCGCCAGAAATAATGAGGAAGCGATCATCTGTCGTCGTCGTACCAGACACATAACGATGAACTTGCGTATCCAACTCACCAAAAATCACTTTATCTTCAGATTGAGGGGTACCAAGTTCATGATAATAAAGCTTGTGATGCTCAGTTCGAGCAGACAACTCGCTGCCTTGCGGCTTATCGTAGCTTGAGTAATAGAAGCCTTTGCTGCCCAGCCAAGAAATCGACGTAAACTTCGCATCAACAATCTCAGGCTCTAACTGTTCTTTGGTTTCCGTATCAATGACAAAGATCTTACGCCAATCACTACCCCCTTCTGAGATGGAATACGCGACCAAACGGTAGTCTTTAGAGAAGCTGACTTCGCCAAGAGAGGTCGTGCCCTCTTCGGAGAAAGTATTTGGATCAAGGAAAACCTCGGCTTCTCCCTCGCCTTTACGTCGATACAATACGCTTTGGTTTTGCAAACCGTCGTTTTTGTAGAAGTAGGTGTAGTCACCACGTACAAATGGCTGGGAATATTTTTCGTAGTTTTGACTGTTCGCCACTAAGTCACGGATTTGTTGGCGGTACGGTATCTGACCAAGGAAATCGAAGGTGACCGAATTTTGACCCGAAACCCATTGTGCGGTTTCTTCACTGCGATCATCTTCTAACCAGCGATAAGGGTCGGCAATGTCGTGACCAAAATAAGTGTCCACGACAGAATCTTTACGTGTTTTTGGGTAATGCATAACGTCCGTGTTACTCCGTTGTTTTTATTAAGTTGTTTATCTTCAATCGTTTTATTGCGGTGATTACCTTAGAGCACCCAATTTTGATTTCAACGACATTGTTTTAAATCTATGAAGAACCTAGAAATAATGAGATATCGTTAAGTACCGGTCACGAATGTGCTCAATAAGCAGCTTCACTTTGTTCGGTGGTTGACGAGTAAACGGATACACCGCGTAGATACCCAACTTTTTACCTACTAATTCAGGAAAAATATCCACCAGTTGACCATTACGAATATCGTGATACACCAAGCAGCGCGGGACGTAAGCAATACCATGGCCGCCCAGAGCGGCTTTACGTAATGCGGTCGCGTTATCAGTAGAAAAGCAGCCCGATACTTTGACGATGTAATTGCCATCTTCTCCTTTAAACTCCCAATCCGTTGCACCTGTGGTTTGGTAAGCGTATTGCAGACAATTGTGCGTGGTGAGATCAATCGGCTCGATCGGTTTCCCATTTTTCGCAATATAAGAAGGTGACGCGCATACCACCCATTGGGAATCGAGAATATGTCGTGCGATCAAACTGGAGTCGGCTAGGTAGCCAGTTCGAATGACTAAGTCGTAACCATCAGCCACTAAATCGACAAAGCGGTTATCCAATGACATGTCCACGGTCAGACCCGGATGAAGGTTACAAAACTCGGCAACAGCATCAGCAAGTATCAAATCTCCAGAGATACACGGCACGGACATTTTTATATGACCGCTCACATTCTCTCCAAAGCCTGCAACAGCATCCATAGCCTCCTGAGTGGCCTGCTTCACATTTTTAGCACTGTGGAGTAACACCTTACCTGCCTCGGTCAAGGTTAATTTGCGCGTTGTTCGATATAATAGCTGAGCCCCTATTTCTTCCTCCAACCTCGCCATTCTTTTGCTAACTACCGAATTTGTAAGGTTATTTGCCTCTGCAACCTTACTAAAGCTGCCAAGTTCGATTACTTGAGAAAATAGGATTAAGTCGTCTGCTCTCATACCATTATGTCACTTTTGGAATTAATTATTTTCATTATTTCCCTATATCAACAAAAAATAAAGGAGTAAATTCACGCCAAATTAACAAAACCATTACAACAAAAAGTCACCTCTACAGCGGATTGACACCGTTCGAGAAGTCAGCGTACGAAGGATGTACAAATGAGTGAAACCCTACTTGCCCTAGTGGCATTTTCGCCAATTGTTGTTGCCGCCATCTTATTGGTTGGTCTCAACTGGCCTGCTAAAAAAGCCATGCCTGTTGCGTTCGGTCTAACCGTCGCTATCGCACTTATGTTTTGGGATATGTCAGCCAATCGCGTACTGGCTTCCGTATTCCAAGGACTCGGCATTACTGTCTCTGTTCTATGGATCGTGTTTGGTGCCATCTTCTTGCTCAACACTTTAAAACACACTGGAGCGATCACCACAATCCGTAATGGATTTACCGATATTTCGGCTGACCGCCGTGTACAAGCCATCATCATTGCTTGGTGCTTTGGCTCGTTCATTGAAGGCGCATCTGGGTTCGGTACCCCGGCAGCAATCGCTGCACCACTGCTGGTTGCAATCGGCTTCCCTGCGCTAGCCGCTGTCCTAATGGGCATGATGATTCAGTCTACGCCTGTTTCATTCGGCGCGGTAGGCACGCCTATCATCGTAGGTGTAAACAAAGGTTTAGACACCCATAACATCAGTGAGTCGTTGGCCGCACAAGGTGCAACGTGGGAAATGTACCTGCAAGATATCACAGCGCACGTTGCTGTCATTCACGCAGTCGTAGGTACGATGATCCCAGTATTAATGGCGATGATGTTAACACGCTTTTTCGGCAAGAACAGAAGCTGGAGTGAAGGCCTGGATATTCTACCATTTGCGCTATTCGCTGGTGTCTCTTTCACCGTTCCATACGCGTTAACCGGCGTATTCTTGGGCGCAGAGTTTCCTTCACTTATCGGTGGTTTGGTTGGTCTGTCTATCGTTGTTACCGCAGCGAAAAAAGGCTTCTTAGTACCAAAGACTAAGTGGGATTTCGAAAGCGAAGACAAATGGCCTGCAGAGTGGTTAGGCTCGCTAAAAGTCGATCTAAACGACAATCCGGGCAAGCCAATGAGCATCGTAAAAGCTTGGGTTCCATATGTAATGCTGGCAGTTATTCTCGTCGCAAGCCGCGTTAGCCCTGAGCTGAAAGGCTTTGTACAAAGCGTAAGTTTGTCGTTCAGCAACATTCTTGGTGAGACTGGCGTTAGCGCTGCGATTCAGCCGTTATACCTTCCTGGTGGCATTCTGGTGTTTGTCGCACTACTTGCTGCAATGTTACAAAGCGGTAGTGTAAAGCCATTGCGTGAAGCGTTTGGCGAGTCAAGCAAAACACTGATTGGGGCGGGTTTTGTCTTGGTATTTACCATTCCGATGGTTCGTATCTTTATCAACTCAGGCATCAACGGTGCTGACCTAGCAAGTATGCCCGTCACAACCGCAAACTTCGCCTCTGACCTTGTTGGTTCTGCGTTCCCAGCGCTGAGTGCCACCGTTGGTGCACTGGGTGCGTTCATCGCTGGCTCAAACACGGTATCAAATATGATGTTCAGCCAGTTCCAATTCGAAGTGGCACAAACGTTGTCTATTTCGAGTGTGATTGTTGTATCACTCCAGGCCGTCGGTGCTGCTGCAGGTAACATGATTGCGATTCACAACGTTGTTGCCGCATCAGCCACGGTAGGTTTGCTTGGTCGAGAAGGCGCAACATTGCGTAAGACGATTATCCCTACGTTCTACTACATTGTAATGACAGGCATTATTGGATTGGTGCTGATTTATGGCTTCCAAATGACAGATGTCTTAATGAAGTAACGCGAAACGCAGGGTTTACAACCCTGCCTAATTTGACACAGCTGTCTGCACTACTACCCCGACATGTTGATTTAGCTTGCTACATCAATTCCCCCGACAGCTGTGTCATCCTTTCCAGTTTGCATAACTGATTGAGTGATTTAATAAAATTTTTCAACCAATTATGTAAATGGGTTACCAACATCACCGGTTCAAACGTAAGTGAACCATAGGTAACTATACTCATTTTGATGTCTTCACTGCTTTGCGATGAAGACTCAACGAAAGAGCAAATTGCTCCACAACTTTGCTTAGAATAACCGCTAGGACACCATTATGATTATCTCAGCTTCTACTGACTACCGCGCTGCCGCGAAAGCCAAGCTTCCCCCGTTTCTATTCCATTATATTGATGGCGGCTCTTACGACGAACGCACGCTGAAGCGTAATACTGACGATTTAGGTGATGTCGCTCTTCGCCAACGCGTCCTACGCGATATGACAGATTTGAGCCTCGAAACCGAGATCTTCGGTGAGAAACTGGCAATGCCAATCGCGCTAGCTCCTGTTGGTCTAACTGGTATGTACGCGCGCCGAGGCGAGGTGCAAGCAGCAAAAGCAGCCGAGAAAAAAGGCATCCCATTTACTATGTCGACTGTTTCGGTTTGTCCGATTGAAGAAGTCGCACCTGCAATTGAACGTCCAATGTGGTTCCAGCTTTACGTGCTTAAAGACCGTGGCTTTATGAAAAACGTACTTGAGCGTGCAAAAGCAGCAGGTGTAACAACGCTGGTGTTTACCGTTGATATGCCAGTTCCTGGCGCACGTTACCGTGACATGCACTCAGGTATGAGTGGTCCTAACGCAGCCATGCGTCGTGTATTCCAGGCGATGCGCCACCCAAGCTGGGCGCTGGATGTGGGTCTACTTGGTAAACCGCACGACTTAGGTAACATCTCTACTTATCGTGGCGAACCAACAAAGCTAGAAGATTACATCGGCTGGTTAGGCGCAAACTTCGACCCTTCTATCTCCTGGAAAGATCTTGAGTGGATTCGTGATTTTTGGGATGGCCCAATGGTTATCAAAGGCATTCTAGATGAAGAAGACGCGAAAGATGCGGTACGTTTCGGCGCAGATGGCATTGTGGTATCTAACCATGGTGGCCGTCAGTTAGATGGCGTACTTTCAAGTGCTAAAGCACTGCCAAGCATTGCGGATGCGGTAAAAGGTGATCTTAAGATCTTCGTAGACTCTGGTATTCGTACTGGTCTTGATGTCGTTCGTATGCTCGCACTTGGTGCAGACTGTACGCTTCTTGGTCGTTCATTTGTGTACGCATTGGCTGCACAAGGCGGCGCAGGCGTTGAAAACCTACTGGATCTGTACGACAAAGAAATGCGTGTAGCTATGACGCTTACTGGCGCGAAGTCTATCGCGGATCTTTCACGCGATTCGCTAGTGAAAATCCCATAATCTTTGCAATCGAGCAAAACAGAAACGAAAAAACGAGCCAACAGTGGCTCGTTTTTTATTGCTCTTCAACCCGATAATTTGACGAGCAAGCTAGCTAACTTGGTGAACGTACTCGATCACGACTTGGTTTCCGTCGATAAACACGTTACTGATATCGCCATCCACCGTCACACGATTTTGTAAATAAACGGTACCAGATGCAGATAGATCACGCTCCGTCAAAGACGGAATCACCTGACCAGGACGTACATGTAGCTGCTCGCATAGCTGTTTTACAAAACCTAGCGTCAGTGGAGAATTACCACGTAACAAGCCAGAAAACTCGTGTAGACTCAAACCAAGGCGCTTCGCCATTTCCATTTGAGTGATGTGCATTTTGGCTTTTTGTGACATCCAGATGTCGTAGAGCGCGTTTCGATCCAGCTCTGTAAATTCCATATCTGCCTCCGCTAATTCAAGAGCCAATACACTCTCACACTTACTTAAGATAAATGTTAGCGATAAGTCAGAGAAGTTATAATTGATCGTCCAAATATCAACCCTCAATCATTGGTAGCGTACCTCTGAACATGCATGAGGCGGTCGCTCAGCAAAACGTAAAGGTAACTCTCTTGTCATTGGAAGGAAAAGTCCATCTCGGCGGTTTAGACATAAGTAAATGATTTAAAGGAAATCACTGGGGTGAAGGAGTAATATCTGCTACCTTTCCTTCCATGGTTCACTAGAAATAAGTTACATATGCCACAGTGGTTTACCGAATTACAAAGCTACATTGAAACGTCTCATCAAAATTGGAGTGGAAGCGTCCTTTTCATTACGCTCGCTAGCTTTATAGCTTGGATAGCTTGGCGGCTGATCCGCTCTCGCCTCGCTGCGCTCGTAGAGAAAACGCCCTTCCACTGGGATGACATGTTGCTTGATGCGCTAAAAGCGCCAGTCAGTACACTCATTTGGTGTTGGCCTGCAACCGTCTCTATCGGCATCATATTAGAGAGCGAGCTCAACGATAAAATAAACTGGTTAAGTACGCTGAAACTGATTTTAATCATCAGCATCTTCGTATGGACCGTTATGCGGCTCATTACCAATGTTGAAGAGCATGTACTCGAACAAAAGAACCGAGATGAAACAACAGTACAAGCGATAGCTAAGGTCGCGCGCCTGTTCTTTATTACCGTCGGAATTCTAACCGTAATGCAGGCATTTGGTCTGTCACTATCGGGCCTACTTACCTTCGGTGGTGTTGGTGGTTTGATCGTCGGTTTAGCGGCGAAGGATTTGCTGTCTAACTTTTTTGGAGGTCTTATGATCTACTTCGATCGTCCATTTAAAGTTGGCGATTGGATCCGTTCTCCAGACCGACAAATAGAGGGGACGGTAGAACGCATTGGCTGGCGTATGACCATTATCCGAACTTTCGATAAGCGTCCACTGTATGTGCCAAACTCAGTGTTTAGCAGCATTGTCGTAGAAAACCCATCTCGCATGCTGAACCGACGTATCTACGAAAAAATTGGACTTCGTTACGACGATGCTGAAAAAATGCCGCAAATTATCACCGCGGTAAAAGAAATGCTGAAAAATCACAAAGACATTGATGCACGCCAAACACTTATCGTCAACTTCGATACATTCGGTCCATCATCATTGCACTTCTTTATCTATACCTTTACTAAAACCGTGAATTGGGTGAGATACCATGAGGTTAAGCAGGACATACTGCTTAAGGTAATCAACATCATTAAAGAACACGATGCAGATATCGCGTTCCCTACTCAGACGCTTAAGCTTGATCCTATACAAATGGTAAAAGCGGAAGAGCAAGAAGATCACGGCTTCTAGTTCTCACCAATACCCAAATAATCAAGCCCGCTGTGTTTAAGCGGGCTTTTTATTTTTCTTCGCATGAAGTGGTTATTGTTGCGTTAACACCATACGTGCATTCAGCGGTTGGATTGGGCGATTGTTTTTCCCCATTACTTCCGAAAAAGATTTTATCTGCTCAGGAGAAATAGTTTGTGCTTCTTTCATCACCAACCAACGTACACCTTCAGAGCATGGCGGTGTCGTTAGTGAGCCGTTAAAGCGGTAGTAGTCTTTATCACTTGGGATAAGGGCATCAGCATCAAATGGAACCTTGATGGTAACATCTTGATCTTTAGTTGGAATGTTAGCTAGCATCTTAGCTAGATCTGGGTTCGCGTCACCCAGTTTAAAGAACACCGCGACAACAGCTAGATGACCTACTTTGTCGGCATGCACAAAGTGTGCTTCTAGAGGGTATTCTTTACCGTCCACATGGTTTTCAGATGGCGTATGGAAGTGGAACTGTTTCAACGTAAACTCTTTACCATCAATGGTGAGTGTGTTTTTACCTTCTAAACCAGTCTGTAAAGTGTGACCGTTGTTCAGCAGTGAAATTGCCTTACCTTCGTAGTCGAAATTCAATTTTTCTAGCTTCGCTTCGGTCGCCGATTCAATGTTGATTGGGCTCTGGTTTTGACCTTTTGCGCACTCAGATGCAAACTCACCCCAATGAGCAGGTCCATGGTTTCCCTCGTAGCCCCAGCTTGCTGCATAAGCTGTTCCTGTAAATACCAGTGCCAAACCTAATGTTGTTAGTGACTTCTTCATCATTTTCCTTATTTCTGAAAGTTAAATTCCGTGAGAATAAAGCCATACTAATCTCACAAAATTAAGCAGTGACAGAGTGAAAACTATGATTACAAAAGATTTTTGGAATAGAAGCCTCTAATGATGTAATTGACATGATGCTCAAAATTGAACGTCAACGATTATTGAGTCGGTGTAAGTACCTGCAGGAGGGGTCGTTTGGCTGGTTAGTATCTGCGCGCGATAATTATAATTCTGTGGCGTGATACCATCCGGAATGGAGCCGCCAGTATCGACGTCACTGTGTTCACGACGTTCAGAACTGGTGCCTCCCCAGCGCTCCATCGTTGATGACTTATAGATTTCATACTCCAAATAGTGACCACTAGAAATCATTCGCCGCTGACCGCCGGACGCATTTAGGCCGTCATTCAAGCCAATGGAGAAGGAACTATTCTTGGTACAAGTTAACGATATAACCTGACTGACCGGTTCAAAACCAGCCACTAATGGGGACGAACCAAAATCAATATCTGGCGCTGTGATCATACAATCAGGGGTCACTTCTAACTCAACCGTAATCACGCTTTGAGCGCTGCCATTGGTGCGGCCAATGCATACCCCTAGAACCCCGATACCCTTACAGTAATCCCAAATCCAGGATACGGTGATTTGGTCTTTATAAATCCCAGCGGAAAGATTACTACCCACTCCCGTCCGAGCATAGAGCGGAAACTCGGCTTGAGTGCCAAACAACCCGAGTAAATCGAGTAACCCGATTTCAAAAAAATTGTAAGTTTGGCCGAATACATACTCTTGTGAAAGACCTGGATCGCCAAAAATCTGATAGCTGAGCTCCGAACTCGGATCATCCTCATTTAATAGCAAACCATTATTTATACTGTTAAACCTTGCTGATACGTAGTCGCCACTTAACAAAGACACAAGTGTAGAAAAGTCACACGTAATCCCCGCATGAGGCTGAGCTGAGCTTTGCTGCTGAGAGCTTGAAACAGTAAACGAAGAAACATTGCCAAACAAGATTAAAGGTGTTGCCGCCGTGAGCTGACAAGCCATTGTCGAGCACGAGAAAAAGAGAAGTAGGCTAGCAAACCAGCTGCGCAAAATCATAGTGCGGTCTCTTCTTCGGCTTTGATACAAACCTGCTCAGGCAATGTTTGTATTTTTTGACTGTCACGCTGATACAACCCCTCAATAAACACTTTACATGGCGGCTGTCCTTGAGGATAAAACTGAATATAGCGGCCTGGGTCAACGCCTTCAAAGTACGTAAAACCATCCCAACCAATTTGGCTTGTTAAGCCCGTTTCTGAGCGGCCATATGTACCAATCGGAAGGAACAAATGATTTTCGTCTACCACCGTCATGCTCAGTGCAATTTGTAGCTCTATTGGGAACTCTAACAGGTAGCCGTAGCCCGAATGTATCGAAGCAAACTGCTCTGTTGCAGAAAACGCAGCATTGGCAGGTAAATTAAGTGGATCGATTTCATATTTGGCGGTGTAATACGCCGTAGCCCAAGGAACAAGTAGGTAACCTTCATCGTCTGTCACTCCGACAATTTGATTTTCATATTTAACCGGAATACCTTCAAAACCACTGGTGCTCACCACAGCGAAGCTGTCATACACTTCATTCGCCGGGAATATTTCTCCATCCAACGTAGAGACCGAACCTGCCATTTCCGCAAAATAATCATAGTCGCCACTGGTGCCATTTAACCCCGCTCTGAACTGCGCCCATGACGCACGGTAGGTCAAATCAGCCTGTTTACGGTTTTCTGGGTGTTCGTTAATATCATGCGCTAAATTGACGCCCCACCCACCTCGTATTGGCGCAAGGCGGCTGTAACCCACTCGCCCTCGCACATCGCCATCGTCCTCTCTTTTCAGCGTTAGCCCCGAACTTCCCCCCAAAGAACTGAAAGGTAGAGAGAATTGCGCCAACGTAACACTCTGACCACCAATACTATGATTGTAAGAAAGGGACATATTGATATTAAAAGGCAGAGCGTAGCTATAAGTGAGATTTAGGGTACGTGAATCTGAGTCGGATTGTTGAATATCAAAGTACCCACCAGAAAGTGAGCCCCAATCTCCCAAACGGACTCCCATATTGATTTGTGATAGATGGCGCGACGCGAGTGAAGCGTCTTTGCCTTCATCGAGCATTTCGTAATTTGGTAAATGAGATAAGGTATAAAAGTCGGCTTGTTCTACTTGAGTTCGAGCAGCGAAGCTAAACAGCCGAGACTGATAACTATAACCTAGCGCATATGAGGTAGATTGATCCTGAAAATTACTCACACGAAACGAGGCATCCACCGTACCCAAGTTGAAAGCATTAGTGACAAAGCCCAGCCCCGCAACGATCAGGTCATCTTTTGCTTCAGCTTGAGCTTCTAATGTTAACCAATCAGTCATGCCATGACGCAGAGCGGTAACCACGCCACCGTCTCCATAGTCGTTAGATGCATTACCGAAATTTTCTCTGATCGCACCAATACTCGCACTGTAAGATGTAAATCCGGTCTTCAGTAGATCGGAAGAGAGAAAAAATGGGCTGGTCATGACCGTTTGCTTACCTTGAGCATCCGTTGCAATTACCGTTGCTTCCCCAGCACCAGAGAGCATTGGAATATCGTTAATAATGAAAGGACCGGGCCCAACATTCATTGAGTCAGTTTTAAAGCCATTGATAAACAAATCTAACGTAGTGGGCGCTGTGACCTCACCATAAAATGCAGGTAACGGCGTCGTCACGACATCCGGACGCATAGAGAAATCATGTGACAACTGAATACCCGCCAGTCTTACTGGTTGGCTCCAAGATAAAGGGCGAACAATATAGTCCCCTACCTCCATACGAATTCGCTTCTCTTGATTGACGTACTCGTAACTCGTATCAAAACGAGTGTACTGGCTGCTTTGCTGGGACTGAACATCGCGATGAAAGTTAGATTTAAATATCCCGGTAGTAGAAAAAACGCCAAACTCAGAAAAGGCTCTGACTTCATGATTGATAGAAACCTCCTTTTGTCGGCTTTCGTTCTCGTACACACCAAATACGTTGTAGTTAAGCAGGCCACCACGCCCAAACTGAGCCGGGGAAAATCGCCCCATATCCTGCGCTGATAAATTCTGCATCGGTAACCAATTAGGCGGTACGTCAATTGCGAGTTGCAATGACGATTGCAAGTAACGCACGTTAACACCTGGGATAGACGTAACCTCAAGTCTCTCTTCGGTTCCAGGCAACGACTTGGCGGTAACCCCAACTGAAATGAGGTCCTCCCGGAGCAAAAAGAACTGATCGCCAACTCGCTCAACTTTCGCAACAAGCCCGGTTGCTCTTTGATTGATCACCAACTCCAGATTGAGGCTAATATTCTCAAACTTTTCTAATGAGAAATTTTCAGGACTCGGTAGCTCAGAGAAGTGGTTTGCTGAATTTGCACAAAGACCAATACTGCTCCACGTTACGCTAAGTAATACCAACCAAAAGAAAGCATTCATTGTATTAAATCTATTCATTATTGCTTCAATGGTATTTGGTAACGTTTACCTCCAATATTCGCGCTCAAACTCAAGGGTCTGACATTACTATGGGGAATAGACCAAACCTTATACTGTTCAGGAAGAATATAGCCAGCTAGTCCATCGGAAATAACGACAGGATCTTTATTTGGTAGATTCAACTGTAAATTCACTAAGCGAACATGGTGTTTTCCTGAATTTTTAATGTGAACAAAACGCTGATTATTTTTCTTAATAAGCTGTGCCTGTAAATCATCCCATAATTCACTGTCACGGTTTGGTTTTTGAGTATCAGTCAGCCCTTTCCCGTAAATAAACAAAGGTATCGAGTAACGCATTCGGACTTTGACAGCGAGTTCATTTTCCGTCAATTCTGTTTGAGGGTTTTGAGTTGGCGGTAATTCATCTATGATCACTCGGTATGCATACTCCTTACCCGCAGAGGCCTCATCTTGGTTGATGATGCGGATTAACTGCTTTTCACCTGGTTCAATTTTGACAAACGGAGGGGTTGCAATTAACTGGCTTTGACTTGAATAACTATCTTCTCCTTCGTTTTGTTCCCACTTAAAAATTCTCACCTGTAAATAAGAATCAACACTGCCTTTATTTACCATCCAAAGTGATGTTGCATTACTCTCCTCTGATATTTTGGGGTAAATCGGCCAAATTAATAATGAGTTAGCATTGGCATTTGAGAAAAAAACAAAAAGGAAGGTTATTAATAATAGTTTTTTGAGTATGAATTCCATTTCACCCCTCCAAAGTTCACTTACCACTCTAATGTCAGCGTCAGCGTATCCATATAAATTCCAGCCATTTCATTCCCATTTATTGTCGCCTTTGCCCAGATAGGAAACTGAATATTATCTGGGTCTTGGTCGGTATCGACGGAATATTGCGTGTCAATATCAAGCACCTGCGTATAATTTAGATCCTGAAACAAAAAGTAATCTACCGTTGTCGCTTCTTCACTGTGCTTTAGCTTACGTACACCGTCCGATGCATTCATCCCGCCATTTACGGAAACATTCATCGTAATACCCGGAGTACAACTTAATGTGAGTGATGAACTGTAAGTGATGCTGCCTTGTACTTCCGTCGCGTAAACTGAAGAATGCTCACCAAAATCTAACGTGCCTATTTGCCCAGCTTGGGTTGCGCTTTCTTCTTGTACTGCGCCGTTAATCAAACAACCTGTATCTACGGTGGCAGACACCTGAAAAGTTTGTGTCGCATCAGCCAGCACAGTTAAAGAGCACAAACTCATCGCGACAAGTGAAAAGCCCCTAACAACCAGCGTCACGTTTTACCAGCTTAGCGTCACACTGATGGTATCGGAGTATGTGCCGGCAATGCTGCTCGTACCGTAAGCTTTCGCAAAAAGCTCAATAGTTTGCGATGTTGCACTAGTAAATTCAGACAGAGCTACCGTCCCGCCTTGTATAATTTGTGTGCTTCGGTCTGAGTCGGTAAACAACGTATAATCAATAAATTGCGCGCCATTTGACATCGCGTAGGTACCAACGGTCGCACTTGCATCATACAATCCGGTGCCCAATGTAAACGTCGGTGTCACACCGTTACTACAAAGCACTTCAATACCCGTCGCACTACCACCATTTACCACACCATCTTGTTCACTGAAGATTGCAGGCACGTCTCCAAAGGCGAGTGAGCCAAAGCCAACGCCAGAAGCTGCATCTACCGCATTGTTTCCATTAATCACACAACCTTGTACAAGGTTAATTGAAACATCAATCGTACCGCTCACTGACGCTCCACTCGCTTGCCAACTAAATGAGGTTAAGAGCAGAGGCATCATCAGATAAAATCTTTTCATATAAAGCTCCATTTTTACATTCCACTGTATATCGGTAACCTTTTTATTAGTTATAGCTCAATTATGACAAACCAAATGCATATAAAATGTAAAACAATAAAAAGAAGCAGGATAAGGATAAAGACGAACAGCAAATAAAAATATTAAACTTAAAAGTGACGATTTTTAAGCATGTAATTCTAAATAATAACCACTAAAAATAAATGGTTATTATCTTATTCCAAATACAGAATCGACAATGAGTTAGAAGGTAGGGCGAAGTTGAGTGGAAAGAATCTTAAAAAAGTAGCAGAACGATACGAGAAGTTTAGAAAAGATTGGCGACCATTTCTTCCCGAAACAAAAATCTTCATTAAACAAAAATGCGCCCCAAAAAGGAGCGCATTTCTTACTTGAATAAGTTATTCCCAATCAAGAATAACTTTGCCTGACATACCGCTGCGCATTACATCGAAGCCTTCTTGGAAGTCATCAATCTTGTAGTGGTGCGTGATGATTGGCGATAGATCCAGACCAGATTGGATCAGTGAAGCCATCTTGTACCAAGTTTCGAACATTTCGCGACCGTAGATACCTTTGATCACCAAGCCTTTGAAGATAACTTGGTTCCAGTCGATACCCATGTCTGACGGTGGAATACCGAGTAGTGCAATGCGACCACCGTGGTTCATTGTGGTTAGCATTGAGTTGAATGCTGCTGGGTTACCAGACATTTCTAGACCAACGTCGAAGCCTTCTGTCATGCCTAGCTCAGCCATTACATCTTCAAGCTTCTCTTCAGCAACGTTTACTGCGCGTGTTACACCCATCTTACGAGCAAGTTCTAGACGGTATTCGTTCACGTCTGTGATCACTACGTGACGAGCACCAACGTGCTTTGCTACTGCCGCTGCCATGATACCGATTGGGCCAGCACCTGTGATAAGCACGTCTTCGCCTACTAGGTCGAAAGAAAGTGCTGTGTGTACTGCGTTACCAAACGGATCAAAGATAGACGCTAGATCGTCAGAGATGCCTTCAGGGATCTTGAACGCATTGAACGCTGGGATCACTAGGTATTCAGCGAATGCACCTTCACGGTTAACACCCACACCAATTGTGTTACGACATAGGTGAGTACGGCCACCACGACAGTTACGACAATGACCACACGTGATGTGACCTTCGCCAGATACGCGGTCACCGATTTCAAAGCCACGAACTTCCTGACCAATCGCAACCACTTCACCCACGTATTCGTGACCGACAACCATAGGCACTGGAATGGTTTTTTGTGACCATTCGTCCCAGTTATAGATGTGTACGTCTGTACCACAGATAGCGGTTTTCTTAATTTTGATCAGAATGTCGTTATGGCCGACTTCAGGTTTATCAACCTCAGTCATCCAGATGCCTTCTTCAGGCTTTAGCTTTGATAATGCTTTAATTTTCATAATGTAACCTTAATTAAAGGCCCTATTGTCTAAGGCCTAGAATCTTAAATAAGACCCATGTCCTTACCAACTTGGATGAACGCGTCGATTGCACGGTCTAGTTGCTCGCGAGAGTGCGCCGCAGACATTTGAGTACGGATACGTGCTTGACCTTTTGGTACTACAGGGAATGAGAAGCCGATTACGTAGATGCCTTTCTCCAGCGCACGCTCTGCAAATTCTGCTGCTACTTTTGCGTCGCCAAGCATGATTGGGATGATTGCGTGGTCAGCACCACCCATTGTGAAACCAGCGTCTTCCATACGAGTACGGAAGTGTGCTGCGTTTTCCCATAGACGATCACGTAGGTCACCGCTCTCTTCTAGTAGATCTAGAACGCGGAGAGCAGCGCTTACGATTGCTGGTGCAACAGAGTTAGAGAATAGGTATGGACGAGAACGCTGACGTAGCCAGTCAATCACTTCCGCTTTACCAGATGTGTAACCGCCTGAAGCGCCACCCATTGCTTTGCCTAGCGTACCAGTGATGATGTCGATACGGTCAACCACGTTGTGGTGCTCGTGCGTACCTGCACCTGTTTTGCCCATGAAGCCAACAGCATGAGAGTCATCAACCATAGTCAATGCGCCGTACTTCTCTGCTAGGTCACAGATAGCCGGAAGGTTTGCTACTACGCCGTCCATTGAGAACACACCGTCCGTTACGATAAGAATGTGGCGAGCACCTGCTTCTTTCGCAGCGATCAGTTGTTGCTCTAGCTCTTCCATGTTGTTGTTTGAGTAGCGGAAACGCATCGCTTTACATAGACGAACACCGTCGATGATTGACGCGTGGTTTAAAGCGTCAGAGATGATTGCGTCTTCTTTGCCTAGAATAGTTTCAAATAGGCCCGCGTTTGCATCGAAACATGATGTGTAAAGAATCGTATCTTCTTTACCTAGGAACTTAGAAAGCTTCTGCTCAAGCTCTTTGTGGATGTCTTGCGTACCACAGATAAAACGTACTGAAGCCATACCAAAGCCGTGCTCGTCCATGCCTGCTTTACCCGCTTCGATAAGTGCCGGGTGGTTAGCAAGACCAAGGTAGTTGTTCGCACAGAAGTTTAGTACTTCTTCACCAGTAGAGATTTTAACAGCCGCTTGCTGTTGAGACGTAATGACACGCTCTGATTTGTAAAGGCCTTCCGCCTTTACTTCTTCGATTTGCTGCTGAATCTGTTGGTAGAATGCAGAAGACATTTGAAATTCCTTCCTAGTTATTTTGGCGAGTATTTACTCGTTTAGAATTAGGTTGAGCCTTTATGTGACGGGCGTCACGGGCTATCACTCATCAATTAATTGTAGTGTAATTCAAGGAAGGAGGAAGGATTATACCTTAAGGTGGAAAAGCATTAATGAATCCGAGGCACAAATTCAATTAATGCTTTTCTATGAGGTTGTTATAAAAGGAATTATAGCCAGGTAGGCTTAGCCAAAAGTGCTTCAAAGTCCTTAGCAGGTAATGGTCGGCTATAGTGGAAACCTTGTCCGAACTCACAGTTTAGGTTTTTCAGGTAATCCACATGACGCTGTTCTTCGATGCCTTCTGCGACGATCTTAAGATCCAGCGCTTTCGCCATTGCTATGATTACGTTCACAAGCTCGCGGTCTGAGTCGTTCTCGAACATATTTTGCATAAAGCTACGATCAATCTTTAAGCGGTCGAACGGAAACTTCTGCAAGTAACTCAGCGCAGAATAACCAGTACCAAAATCATCAATAGTAAGTTTGGTGCCTAACGCTCGTAAGTTATTAAGCATGTCTAATAGCTCAGAATCGTGATTGAAGAGGAGACTTTCTGTCACTTCAATATCGAACTTATCTGACGGAAGACCAGACTCCTCAAGGCTGTGTTTAATAAACGTAAGTAAGCGCTCGCAGTACCTAAATTGAACACTAGAAAAGTTTACAGAAACAAACAACGGAGTCAGACTCTGCCATTGTGCCGCTTGTCGACACGCTTGTTGAATAGCAAACTCACCAATTTGATGAATTAAACCATTTTTCTCTGCAATAGAGATAAACTCTTCAGGGTTTACAAATCCGTACTTGTCATCATTCCAACGCATTAGCGCTTCTGCACCTACGATTTTACCACTACTCAGCTCAATAATTGGCTGATAATACAGCTCTAATAACTGATTGGAGATCGCACTTCTCAGACGATTTTCCAGATCCAAATAGCGTTGCAAATCTTGGTTCATATTATGGTTATAAAAACAAAAGCCATCACGCCCATCTTGTTTCGCCCGATACATTGCCATATCAGCACATGCAAGGAGCTGCTCAGCGTTGTCTCCGTCATCCGGGAACACAGACATTCCGACGCTGCTACTCAAGAAGAATTCATGGTTGTTCCAAACAAACGGATCGTTAAACGCCGAAAGTACACTTGAAGCAACTCGCTTTGCAGTATCATTATCAGGCAAATCAGGGATGACGAGTAAAAACTCATCCCCACCAATTCTCGCCAATAAGTCTGTTTTTCTCGCGACTTGATACAGTCGCTGAGCACTGAGTTTAAGGATTTCATCCCCAACAAAGTGTCCCATTGAATCGTTAATCTGCTTGAAGTGGTCTAAGTCGATGAACATCACCAAAACTTTAGACCCACTACGCGATGCCCTAATTAACTCCAAAGCCAATCGCTCGGAACCATAACTACGATTAGGCAAATTAGTTAATGTGTCATATTTAGCTTGGAAGGCGAGTTCTTTTTCAGACGCTTTTCGACGTTCAATTTCGTTCGTTAATTTTTTATTCTGTTGAGAAAGAATATCTTTACGCTTTTTTTCTTCCTCAAGCTTAATTTTCAATTCAATCCTATTATTGTTCGTGATGAATGCATAACATAAAGCAATGACGATCATAACGGCCAGAATACTCAAACCAATAATAAAGAGCCGTGATGTAAATATATCTCGTTCACTCAAAGGCTCGAACCACGCCATCAATTTGAAGTGATGTTTATCCACAGGCACTTCAAAGTAAATTTTTCCGTCTACAGCCTCAGAAACGAAATAGTTCTCATCCTTATTGTGAGAAGGTGTTTTATTTATGGTATCCCATACAACCATTTCC
The DNA here is from genome assembly GCF_033339895.1 of Vibrio sp. 1751. NCBI lineage: Bacteria > Pseudomonadati > Pseudomonadota > Gammaproteobacteria > Vibrionales > Vibrionaceae > Vibrio > Vibrio sp. 1751. Next base: position 20,966 of record NZ_JAWOVM010000010.1, on the reverse strand, counting down.
ACGTCTTTTATTTTTAGCACCATTCGGCTATAACTATCTTCGTGTTCTTGGTTAGTAAGTTGGTCAATAACAATATTCTTATTAAGATCGGCAATTAAAAAGGCAACAGGCTTTCCGGAGAACTTAACTTGCTTAATGACTTGAATGCGAACGTCATCATTGTATCGCGTCGCACAAACCTCTTCGGGATGCCCGTGTTGAGTCATTAAGGTTTGTATGTCCATTTTGTGCTCGGCAAGGTTTTCAGATCCAGTGGTGACGATGGTGACTCCATCACTGCCGACCAGCGTGAGCTTTTTATAGATTTGGCTGCTATTAATTAGCTTACTGTCTATCTTCTCATCGAAGCGACGCTTTAAATTAATTAAACTGGCACCTAACCCATACTCCATTGACATGCCAGAAGCTAAATTACCAAAGAATGTTTGTATTGTTTTATCTGTAGCTAGATTATCAACATCTTCACTCGCTATGGTAAATAAATTATCGAGTGTGCTTGCATAACTTTTTACTTTTAAATCTAGTTCTCTGTATTGAGATTCTTTTAATTTATTTTGACCTACGCTAGTCACAGTAATAAGCATAGCTAAGTAAATTGAAACTAATATTGCGCTTATTGTAATAAATCTTTTACTGGAAAATTTTTTAACGGCCTTATTCATCGGACTTTCTTTTTATCTTCTATAAAGTAATCGTTATAAAAGTAGTAAATAGATGGATAGTATTTTTTTACTAGTTTTTCGTATGATCCGTCTTTTTTTATCGAGTCTAAATAACGATCAAATGCTTTGCGTAATTCAGGGGAATTTTTACGGAATGCAACAGCCATTTTTTGATTTTCAGATATAGGGCCAATGACTTTTATTTCACCCGGCCATTTTTCGAGGGCAATTAGCGTATCCGCAACATCTAATAATGTGCTTTCCGCGTCATTTTTCATTATCGCTGGAACCATCTCATTAAGGAGACGCGCCCCATCAGGTAATATAACTTTTGCACCTGTGTCATATAAGTCATAAAGGTTAGGATCCAAGCAAGAATGTTCTAAAGCTAACACTTCGCGACCATCGATCAGCTGCTTGACGTTTTTAACATCTTCATCGACCGACCCACTTGGTTTAATCGGGCTCAGACTAGAGTCGGATCTGGAAACCAACCATACACCTGAAGGAAAATAATCTTGTGAAAAATCGACAACCTCAGAACGCCAATCAAGAATAGTAACGCCATTTGCGATCAAATCGCCTTCAATTGGAACACTTTCTCCGACAACAGCCTGCTTGTTGTGATATTGCACATTTTGCCCTGTCAACTTACCAACCACGTCGCTCCACTGTGCTGGAACATACTGGTACTGAACACCTAACGACTTGGCAAAACCTTTTATTATCTCTACATCCAAGCCAGTCAAAGTTTCCACTTCACCTTGTTCAATATAGGAGACAAAGTTAGCGTACGGGACACCAATGTGACGCAGTACACCACGTTCACGGATTTGTTGTAAATCGTCTGACCAAGCGGCAGACGACGCAACAGAGGTAACCATGAGCGCCACCGTCGCTAAAGTTCTTTTGAATGTTATGACTGACATAATAATATCCTTACCTTTCACAAAGCGCCCAATAATGGGCGCTTGAGTGATAAACAACGATGTTAGAACGACGAGTAATACAAATTCGTCATCGCCACTACGAGCCCTTCCACATCTTGTTCGTCATGGAACAAATGCGTAGAGATACGCAGCGCGTAAGTATCAAAGTCATCATCCTTATGCAGCTTAAAGCTAGTCGTACGGATGATGTAACCATACTCTTCACGTAAACGATCTCGGAATTCCGTCAGTATCTCTTCATTAGTTACATCGGAGAATGGGTTAACCGTCGTTAAGCCACTGGTTAAGCCTTCCACGTTTGGTGAATACATTTTGGCTTGTGGTAAGTACTCTTGAAGCAAGGTTTTACATAAACTACCAAGGCTTACAACTCGCTCTTCGATACGGTCTCGACCAATCTCATCCCACATTTTGCAACTATCAACTAGTGCTTGTTTCGCAGGATAGTTATCGTTACCAATGTATTGCATTTGCAGCTGTTTACCCAGGTAATCAGCATGAGAAAGTGAGGAGTTGATCAACCATAACGGGTTCTCTCGGTCGCTCCAATACTCATTCAAACGGTTACCGTTATCACGAACATACAGAATACCTGTCGCGCCCGGACCACACTGCCACTTATGACCAGATCCTGCATAGAAATCACAATCCATATCGTGGAAATCAAGGTCAAACATACCGACCGTATGAGCGCCATCAACAAGAGTAGGCACACCATACTCTTTTGCTAAAGCACAAATGGCTTTTGCTGGTAGCGCGGTTCCTGTTTTGTATGTGATATGAGAGAAAACAATTAGGCGAACGTTTTGATTCGTATCAAGCGCGTCTCGGAACGCTTGAATGTAATCTTGCTCAGAAACGTTTTCAGTACCAGTAAATACTGGTAGTTGAATTTCTACCACATCCACACCAAAACGATGTTTCGCTACGTTCATAGGTGATGTTGCAGCAATATGTTCATGGTGTGTCGTTAGAATCACATCACCTGGTTCAAAGTGTAAGCCATTAATGATCGAGCATAAGCCATCAGTAGTGTTGCGGCTGAGAATGATCTCTTCTGGGTTAGCACCAAAACCTGGTGCGACGTCTTTAACCATCTCAGAAACATACGGCCAAGAGCCAAATTTGCCTTTCATATCCCAAGGATATTTAGCCACTAGCTTGTTGTTATGCTCGTAATCTTCAAGAACATGTTTTGGCATTGAACCTGTTGTACCAATGTTCATGTAAGTGGTTCGTTTGTCCAAAACGAACTGTCTTCGCACTTTACGCCAGAAGCGCTTATCATGTTTTCTACCTAGCCCACGGCTGCTCCAATCAATTTTCTGTTCTCGTGCTTGAGCTACGCCTGAGAAAGCGGAAGCACTCACACCAGCAACAAAAGCTCCTGTTGCGCCTTTCAGAAAATTACGGCGGCTGCTATTAGTCTGAATAGATTCCTTGTCTTTCATCTTTTTCAATCCTTGTCGGAAATTAGCCATATTATTAATTTTAAGTGCGTAACTATCTGTTACTAAAACATTATTACCCATTACAATCAGAGTTTAATTTTTTCCTCTGCCATTAAGTGACTTTAGTTCCAATTTTTTATCTTATTTGATGATATAAGCAACAGTTTGACCACAAATCTATAAACAACAATGTTCACATTAATATATTCGTTAATTTGATTATTCTTTATTGCGGACAATTCCACCAAATTCTTTATAAAACAATTATGAGCTTTGTTATAAAGTCATTAAAAATTTAACTTTGCGTTAATTTAAAAATATTCAGGCTATTTTAAGATTGGCGTCTATTCTTTTTATATCTTAACGATCTCAACATGTTAAGACTAAATAAAAGAAAGCTGATTTCGGATCGAGATATCAGTTTAAGACCATAAAGTGATACACATCACTCTATGACATAAACTCACCGCTCAACAGACATAAGTAAAACAGGTTTTCACTAATATGTGCTTGAGCGTACACCCTAAAAGAAGGAGGTCCCATGTTAAAAGGATTGCTATGCATTTCAGTTGCATCCGCTCTTGTCGCCGCCCCTAACGTGCTAGCAAAAACGGTAGAAATGACTGCTCTCAACACCAATGAGAGTGCGGGTACCATTGAGATTTCACAAAGTGATTATGGCGTTGTTTTTACGCCTCAATTATCAGGTTTGTCAGCAGGTGTGCACGGTTTCCATGTTCACACTAATCCATCTTGCGATAGCATAGAAAAGGATGACAAAACCGTATTAGGCGGCGCAGCAGGTGGCCATTATGATCCTAACAACACAGGGAAGCATGGCTATCCTTGGACCGATGACAATCATTTAGGCGACTTGCCTCCACTCTATGTGGACATGGACGGCAATGCCAATCAGCCCGTTGTCGCGCCTCGCCTAAAATTATCGGATTTAAAAGGTCGAGCGTTAATGATCCATGCAGGTGGTGACAATCACTCCGATCACCCAAGTAAGCTAGGTGGTGGCGGCGCTCGCGTCGTATGTGGTGTTATTGAATAAACATTAACTTATGTCTCACACTTCTCTTTAGATTGCGAGAAGTGTGAACTTCTGTTGATACTGAGAGGAGGTTGCATTGGTCTCAAGGTAGCTGTGGTGAAGCATTAAGATCGATTGGACAATCTTCGTCCCGATCCCCAAAGAACCGCCCTCCGCTTCTTCCTCGATGTGATTGACGAAGGTAAAGTGGATACGCGACTTATCTTCACTCAAATGCGCTTGGCAATGCACTTCTGAACCGATTGGGCTGTGGCGTAAAGCATTTTCAAGTAAGTTAAGCACCAACCGCTCCAATAGCCCCTTATCACCCACGGTTTGGATTTCGCTATCGATATCCACTTTCAACACCACTTCTTTACGAGAAAACTGGCTCTGCATCGTTTCAGCACATTCTGCCATCAAAGCGCCCAGATCTACGGGGCGGTACTCGTAATTTGGCATTGGAGCTTCTTTGCGTGCGGCGTCTAATAAAGAATGCAGTTGAGTTGAGAGCTTCTCACAATTTCGGAAAGCAACGTCAATCAAAGGATCGGATTCCGGATGTTGCAAACGCCACGTTTCCAAATAGCCCAGCACGCTCGATAACGGCGTTTTTAAATCATGACTAAGCTGCAACAAGCTTTGACGACGATGAGACGATTGATACTCCAACTGTAAAAACTGTTGCTGAATGTGCTTCGCCATCATCTGATAAGAGTGCGCAATCGGCACGAGCTCCGGCACTTGGTGAGTAAAATCAGGTTGCAGGCGGAAATCATGTTCGGCTTGCTGTTGAAGTTGCTTGGTCACACGCTCAATCGGGTTCAATAGGCTACGTTTCACCAGCACATAAGCCCCAAGAGCAAAGCCTAAAATGGAGACTAAGACCAATCCTGCCAGCGCGATATAAGGAGTATCGACTTGAGCATTGGCAATGGCGTCATGTCGGGTACTGCCAATCACCACGTAGAGATAACCGACCGTAGAGCCTAATTCCTCTATCGCGGCGACAGAAAAGACTTTGTGTTCACCACGATTACGTGGGTCTTCACCCAAAATAGGAAAAGGCTGGTCATTTAAGAATTGCTTAATGGGATTGAGATCCACCTTCCCCATGATCTCCGCCCCTTCCGGTGCTGCATGAGTGGTGATATTGCCTTGGCTATCGAGGAAGTAGATTTCAAAATCAGGGCCGATCAGCATGAGCGTGTGAAAAATCGACTTGAGCGCTTTAGGGTTGTAATCCGTTCCGATCATCAGCGGATTATCATCACGCATGTGGCTGGCTAGCTCTTTATGCAGGCTTTGCTTGGTGCGTAACTCAATGGTTTCTTTTTGCCAATTGTAAGTCAGTGCAATCACCACCGCCGCGAGACAGAACCACAAGCTAGTAAATACCACTAAGCGAGATTTGAAGCTCATCCTATCGCCTCCTTAAACAGCGGTGTTTTTGCAACACCCGTGATGATTGAAAAATGATGGTGAAAACAACTGCCGACTTACTGTCTTGGCTTGATGTTTTGACTTACTTTCTTGCATTAGTGTCTTGGTTGAAACTTATATCCAACACCCCACACGGTTTGGATGAAGTGATGATCAGAATCAGACAACGACAACTTGCTGCGTAAACGATTTATGGTGCTACACACCGTGTGGTGATAACCAGAATGACTGGTGTTCCAAACGTGATCGAGCAATTCATCTTTACTGTAGACTCTGCCCGGACGAGTCGCGAGAAACTGCAGCAAAGTAAACTCTGTCGCGGTGAGCGTGACATCCTTGTCGTTTAAGGATACTTGGTGCAACTCCGGAATGATTCTCAGCGGGCCAAAATCCATCGCATCATCGAGGACTTCATCTGCCACCTTTGCTTCAGCGGTTTGGCTGACTCTGCGCAGCACGTTTCGCACTCGTGCTTGAAATTCTAATACGCTAAATGGCTTAGTGATGTAGTCATCAACGCCTGCTTCTAAACCGTCAACCTTATCCATTTCACCGTCTCTGGCTGTCAGCATAAGCACTGGGCTCCAATCTTGTTGCTGACGCAAATAATGGCAGATGTCTAGACCATCACCATCTGGCAAACCTCGGTCAAGGATCAATAAATCAAAGGGTTGTTGCTGGTATTGCGTTTTAGCATCGGCGACATTTGTGGCTCGCGACACTTGGTGTCCCTGAAACTTAAGATGCATCTGAACCAGTTCTGCCAAATCATCGTCATCTTCCACCAACAAGATGTTCGCGACTAAATTGATTGCCTGTTGTTCCATGGTCCTTTCCTTGCCTTCGAGTATCCTCATTTTGCACATGACCGGAACAAATTAGAAATTCTTTCAAAAAAGGTTCCGATGACGCCATGAGGGATAAAGCGCTCGGCTACAAGCGCTTTGGAAAGGAGACGTCATCGGAGCCTGTGTTACTCGACTCGAGTGATGGTGACTTTCGCACCTGGGTTAAGGAAACGATAGTTCGCAGAAAGTGCTGAGTTTGCTAATCCGTCATCTTGGCTAACAACACCCGCATGGAATGCAACAACGTCATTACTGTCATTACGAGCGGCATTGAAACCCTCACCGCCACCTGCTGGGCCCGGAATGGTTGCAGCAAGTTCATCGTTCAGCTCTGTGCCGGAATCCCAAACGTTCATGCTCATTTCGTAGCTTTCACCCACTGCGAGCGATTTGAGCGATAGCCCCGTTTCGCCAACAAAGGCATCATTGGTATTCACGAACATAGACGCCACAGACAAGTAACCGTAACGACTAGGGTCAACCGTAATGGTGACTTCGTCCGATGCACCCGGCAACACCAATCCATTACCCGAAATACCTTGGTAAACACTGTCATTGCTGTTCATCAATTCAATCAGCTCGGCGTTACTACCGCCTTCAGCAAGATGCTCAAGTTCAACAGATGCGGCTTGTCCAATTTCAAACAATTGGTAGTCAGCATTGTGAGTGAGTACCGCGAGCGGAGACATAGGTTGATTCGCAGTCAAGTTCGCCACGTTGACGGTGTAGCGGTACGATTTCACTACGTCATTATCATCATCGCTTGGACAACCGGCGAGCAAGCCGACTGAAGCTGCTAATAGTAAGATTCTGTATTTCATACATCCCCCTTACTTCACAACGATTGTGATGGTTGCAACTGGGTTTAACCAACGATGGCTGCTGCTGTCTAGGTCACTGATGCCGCCGGTTGGATCGCTATCACCAAGGTTACCCGGATGCACGTGAACTTTGTCGTTAGTTACTGTTGCTTCAACGCCTGTGCCGCCAGTACCAAAGGTAATGAAAGGTGGGTTTGGCATGCTAGACGCAAGTTCATCGTTCGCTTCTGTACCGGCATCGTAACTTCTTAGCGTTGCTCGGTATGTACCCGCTTCCGTTGGGATCTTCCAGCTATCCAGACCGACAAAACCATCATTGGTTGGCAGCAACATCGCGCTCAGAGAAAGATAACCGTGGTCGCCACTGTCCAAGGTGAAGGTGGTTGCCACACCCGGATTCAAAATACCACCAGCAGGGTTCTCAACCACCGCACCACCAGCGTTACCAATCACACTAGCAAGACCAGAGATATCACCGCCTTCTGCCATTGCTTCTAGTTCTGGCGTTGCTGCTTGACCCGTTCTGAACATTTGAAGATCAGAGCCATGTGCAGCAACAATAAGAGGCGTAAAGTAGATGCCTTTGGTTGCGTTTGTCACGGTGATTTCCAATTCCGCCGCATTCACTGATGCAGAGCCTAGTGCCATAGCGACTGAAGTCATGACGAGTCCGAGTTGGGTACGTTTTTTCATTGTGATTCCATCCTTTAATGAGGGTTGAACTACCCAAGCCCATGTATACGGCTTTACTTCTTTGTTCGTGACTTGAGTAGGTTAAGCATTACGTTTCGAACGTTTTGCGTTCTTGCCTCTAAGAATGACGAGCAAATCTATCAGCAACTTCATCGAATTCTCATAAAATTCTCACAAGTTCTGTTCGAATTCTGTCAGCAGCACTTTTTTACTCTTAATCAGGTGTTTACACTTCGCGCTTTCCCCTCCTACAATGCGGTATTCCCTGTTTAAATCACGATTCTCACCATGATTCATAACGTTCTGTCTGCCTACTATGGCGAAATCTACGGCATCGCTTTTTTCAACCACTACTTGAGCCATTACGCCCAAAGTGAACAACAAACGCTGTGGCAAACCTTGATTGAAGTGGAAGAACTCACCGCAGAAAAGCTCAAACCTGTACTGCTGAAAAATGGGATGGATATAGAAAGTCGATACCAAGAGATGCTGGATAAAGGCTTGGAAGATGCAACCAAATGGATTGATTTACCATGGCAAGAGTTGGTGGCGACTCTTCTGAAATGGGTAGAACCTTATGAGGTCAAGTATCGAGAGTGGCATGAAGAAGTGAAAGCTTCACAGCAGTATTCAATCGCTGAGCGAGAAGCTATCGAGTTGATTGCAGACCACGAAACGGCCATTTATCACTGTTGGCAGCAATACCATACTGGTGAATCTGGCTTGCCTGCACTCAATGCATTTTTGGCAAAATATCGTTAAAGCGAGACGGTGACACTTGAACCTCGTGAAACCGTACCAGACAATGTCGTTATTCCGCTGCGCAGAACTGAACAATTATGGTTAATCCAAAACTCATTGCCCTACTTCCTGATCTTGCTTCGTTTATCTTGGTGGTAAACGAAGGCAGTTTTACCGCTGCAGCCAAACAACTCGGCGTGACGCCATCGGCTTTAAGTAAGTTGATCACACGATTAGAGCAAGCCCTCTCGGTCAAATTGTTTGAGCGCACGACTCGTAAGTTGATCATCACTCAAGCAGGGCAAAAGGTTTACGACCAAAGCATCGCAATGGTGAATGCCGCACAGCAAGCCGTTGAGCTATCTGCGGAAGATCATGCCGAGCCAACAGGCGCACTCACAGTAGCAGCCCCTGAAGCATTTCTTAATTCGGTGCTTCAACCGTTTGTGTTGCCATTCCTAGAACGTTATCCAAATATTCAGCTTAAGCTGCGTGCAGCAGATGGTGAGATCGATCTGTTCCGCCAAGGAATTGATGTCGCATTTAAGCTCACCGACAAACCCGATGAGAATCTGGTCCTCAAAGAGATCAGCAAGACCAACCTTGTTTTGTGTGCCTCTCCAGATTACCTAGCCAAACACGGTATGCCTGAGCACCCAACCGAGCTTGAGCAACACGACTGCATTTATCTTGCCGAGAACGACAAAGACAACATCTGGTCATTCTTTAAAGAAGAAGCGTTCCACTCCATTGCCGTGAGTGGACGCTACGCCGTCAACCATTCTCAAATGCGCTTGAACGGGGTTAAGTCTGGCTTGGGAATTGGGATCTTCCATGACTTCGTGATCAAAGACGCGTTAGAGCAAGGAGAAGTGGTAGAGGTTCTGCCGGATTGGATGATCAAGAGTAACTATCATGGCGCTATCGCGATGCAGTATGCGCAAACCAAATACATGCCCGCTCGTCTGCGTGTGTTTATCGACTTCGTTAAGGAGCATTTAGTCTCCGAGGATACTAACCATGCTTGAAGAGGCTAACCATGTTTAATGCCATTCATCACGTCGCGATCATTTGCAGCGATTACCCAAAGTCAAAACGCTTTTACACTGAAGTGTTAGGACTGAAAGTCATTGCCGAAAACTATCGTGAAGCCAGAGACTCCTACAAGCTTGACCTCGCTTTACCTGACGGCAGTCAAGTTGAACTGTTTAGCTTTCCGGGCGCCCCTGAGAGACCGAGCTTTCCCGAAGCGCAAGGCCTGCGACATCTCGCTTTTTTGGTTGATGATGTTGAGCAAGTCAAAGCCTACCTAGAATCGAATGACGTTGAAGTTGAGCCAATTCGTATTGACGAATTTACAGGCAAAGCCTTTACCTTCTTCCAAGACCCAGATGGCTTGCCACTGGAGATTTACCAGAAATAAAAAGAGCCAGCACTTCGACTTCGCAGGCTCTTTTATTATTCCATTCTTTGTCTGTTACTAATTCAACGCCGTTTTCAGTTTCTCAACGCGGTTGAACAACAGCCAATCCAGTGCAAGAACCGTAACAATTGCCAAACCGCCCATCGGAAACGCCAGACACAATATCACCAACGTTACTAAGCCAAGCTTCCAAATACCGTCTTGCTGAAACTTAGGTGGCGCGCCCAATGTGGCACTGCGACTTGGTCTACGAATCCACCACATCACCACACCTGTGATTGAGATTAAGATGAACGCCAAACAGAACACCACGTTGAGCACTTTGTTCAATATACTCACGTCGCCTTGGTGCAATGACACTCCTGCCGCCATGAACTTGGCAAACAAACTGTAATCTTGCCACGTGACGTCCACCAACAAGCGACCGGAATATTGGTCAAAGTGGCTGGTGCGATCTTGTCTTGGGTCGGAGATATCGCCACCCATGGAGTTAGCTGCAACGGTGTAAACGCCCGTCTCAGAGCGTGGCAAAAACAGCTTATAGCCAGTGAAGCCCATCATTTCAGCCTTGAGGATGATATCATCAATGGAGAGCGCATCATGACTGCCTGCGTATGCCATCTCTTCCTTCATATTGGCATGATCATGAGCGGGGTTGTCTTTCGATTCTGGCACAGCAGCAAGCTCTAAGTTCCATGGCATCTCTTCTGATGCACCATGATTCAGGTCTTTGTGTGTCAGTGTCGACTCTGGTTTCTCACCCCATGTGTAATAGGTTGGGAAGGTATTCCAAGCTTGCACCATTTTCGCGCCCCATATCCCAGCCCAAGACAGACCTGAAATCAAAAAGAACAACAGAACAATTGATAGCACACCGCCTAAATTCGCATGCAGATCTCGCATCAAAATACGAGTTCCACTGCCAAAACGAATTTTCAAAAAGCCAGCACGGCTAGCGTTGTCTCTCGGTAACCAAAGGTACAAACCAGACACCAACAGTAAAATGCCTAAACTGGCGGCGATTTCTATTAACCGATCACCCAAATCACCAATAAGCAAAGTGCCATGGATGTTATTCATCAGTTCATAGATGCTATCACCACGGTTAATGGTGCCTTGTACGTCTCCTGTGTAAGGATTTACTGCAACAATCAGCGAGCTGCCTTCTTGGTTTTGAATCGAGAATCGGTTGGCAATATCGGCCGTTTTAGCAGGTACAAATTGAGTGACATTAAAATCGGGATACGCCTGCTTTACGGTTTCTAATTGTGCAGAGACAGGAATCATGTGCTCTTGTGGTGAAACTTGTAATGTCGCTTCGTATCGAGCCAGTTCGATTTCGTCATCAAACAACATCACCAATCCCGTGAGGGAAAGCATCAGCATAAATGGAATGACGAACAAACCTGCGTAGAAGTGCCATCGCCACGTCATAAAGTAGATGGATTTTGCGCGTGAGGCTTCCTTGAGTTGAGGCTTTGCCGAGTTTCTCAACATGTGTATTTTCCTTTTTTCATTGTTGAACACCCAAATTCAGCCAAACGCATCCTACACATACGCATTCGTATGCGGCGCTATTTGACTTAGATTCGGGAGTACCACTGCTCGAAGTGGCAGTGTTGTTGGCTTTATTTACTTGTAATTGTTTTCGTTATGAGAAAAGGGAAACTGGCGGCGCTCTAGGAACTGGTGTTTCAAATCGCACACTTAGAGCCAAATAAGCGTAGCTGTCAGAAGTCACCAAGCTCTGTCTTGAAAGTATCGGTGTCGTTGGAAGTGTATCGTGATGAAAAGTCGAGAAGTGGCTAAACGGACAAGGCTTACCTTTGTGGCTAACCGAATTGTCGCCCTCTTCTATTTGAACCAATTCAAAACCGTTAAGCGTACATAGCGTCGCCCACACGCCCATGCTGTTACCATGAGCATTGATAACAGGCATCAGCGTCACTAGCACCCAACTGAGAGCACTAGCAAATAACATTGAGCGGTAAAAAGGAATTAATCTACGCATAACGGTGACTTAACAAATTTCACACAGCGTAACCAATTCTGAGTGGTAGCTCAAAAACAGGATCAATAAGTGCTTGCTACCTCACAGGTTTTCTTGAATGCATCGATTGACAGGCGCAAAAAAGCCCGCCGAAATGGCAGGCTGATAATGTGTTCATTCATTACTTAGAAATAACGCGTAACCCACTGCCACGATCAAATGCTCCGCTCAGTAGATAATTAGCCGAACAACTTGCTCCAAATGCTTGGATTGCGCTTGTCGTGGTACTCTTCACGAAGACTATCGATTTCACGCAGTTGAGCTTTTGCTTCTTGTAGCTTGCCCGCATCAAGATCCGCTTCAATCTTATCTAGCGTTACCGTCAGTTTGTTAAAGCCTTCTAAGTAAGTATCAAACTTCTCTGGTGGGTAATTACCACGCTTAGATTGTTCAACAATCGCTTGCAAGCTATCAATCGCAGATTTCATGGTTTCGACATCAGATGCTTCTGCCGCCTGTTTGAATTCCATCTTCATCTGTTTCATGTTTTGTTTTAAATCAACCGCTTCTGCCATTGCGTATGTTGAGCCAAACGCAATCGCATACCCTAGGACTAAAGGACGTAACATTTTTCACTTCTCCATTTATAGTGCCGAATTCTGTGTCGGCTTTATTCACCCAAATAACCTACGCCATAAAAGGCGAAAAACTAGCTTATTTGAGTATTTCCGGGTCGCAGTGTAAAGCAATCTGGCGTCAGGTGCATACCTTAAATGTAATCAAGTTTATGCGTTGAGAATGCTGTCATATTCTGCAATTGGTTTACGGCCTCTCAAAGCTAAGAAAGACAAAAACTGCTGAGCGGTGTGAGTAATCACTTTCTTGCTATCAATACCCACTTTGTCCATTAACTCTCCAACCAAATCCAGATTACCAACATCGTGACAGAAATGCGCGTCACTGCCCGTGGTGAAGAAAACACCGAGATCTTTCCCGATTTGTGCAATCTCGTGGCAACGGTCTACGCTGCCTACTCGGCTGTTGCCTTTCAGCGTGGTGTTATTAATTTCAATCGCGACATTGTGCTCTTTCGCGCACGCTAAAACGGTCTGAAAATCAAAGTCGAAATTTGGATTACCAAGATGACCGAGCGCATCAATACGACCACTCTGAATGACATTAACAAGTGCTTCCGTGTGAGTTTGCTTGTTTGCAGGACGAAAAACGGGTTCATGAAAACTCGCGATCACCCAATCTAAGTTGCGGTCCACACTCAGTGGAATATCAATGTCGCCTTCGGTATTCATAATGTTAGATTCAACGCCACGAATAATCGCAACGCCTTCAAGAAAGCGAGGCAGAATTTTCTGGTTCGAGAAGAACCAGTAATGAGGCGCACCCGGCATTGATTCTGCGTGATCGGTCGTGCAGAACATATCCAGCCCGTTCTCTTTTGCCAACTTTGCATTTTCAATCAAGGTACTGTACGCGTGACCACTGGCGTACGTATGTGTATGGGTATCAACTTTAAATTCCATCATCCACTCTCTTAGGTGCGCTATCTTGCGTGCTATTGTATACCTTCAGGCAACGCATCGTCAGCCCAAGATAAGCAAGAACCCTAAGCTTGCTCTTCACAAATGGCTTTTATCAAGGGTAAGGCTTTTTCCCATCCGTGATTAAACATGGAAACAAAGTCATTGTGAGTATGAATGGTAACATTGAGTAGTAAACGATCGTTGTTGGTATCGATCTGGTAGATCTCTCGCGATCCGATCCACCTAGATGCTAGGTCAGCATCGAGTTGTTGACGATTATCCGGATTAAAAATGGCAACATGATGAAATTCAAGTTTTTGAAGGGGTAGCACCGTATCTATGATCGCCCTTGTCCCGCCCATATCTGGATCAAAAAAAGTGATGCCACCTCCTTCTTCCCAAGCTCCTTCAAATTGAGACTGCGGTGAAAAGGCTTGCGCCCAACGTTTATACAACTCAACATCGGTTAGCACTTCCCACACTCGTTGCGGTGTCGCCGAAATTTCGACGTAATAATTTAGCGTAAGCATGATTTCTCTCCCTGAACCTTTCTTGACGCTAGCCCATACTCAGGAAAAATCAAACCACACGACCAATTTATCTACCTGCCCCCTTCATTTTCCGACAGACTAAGAAGTTCTCGCTTGTAAACCGCCACTGCGATGCGCCTTAAAGCGAACCCAACATGTGTTCAGTATGATTGCGAGCACTATTAAACTCATCCCAACAATTTGACTTTGACTCATTCGGTCTTCAAAAAACAGGCTCTGCCAAACCGCAGTGAACAATAAGTTAGTAAAAATGAGTGGTGCAAGTTGAGAGCCACTGCTTGCCAGTTTATATGCTTTGGAGCGAAAAACTTGGGTGTTAATGATCATCAGAGACATCATACCGATCCACAGCGTATTTGAAGAAATCTCAGGCGCCATAACACTCATATTAAGTAACACGTCGAAGTCGTTAAACAAAGTTAGCGGCAACAGAAATACGGCAGCAAAACCAAACGCCCAAAAGTTGATTTCTAGCGGCGACATATTTGTTTTACTCACTTTATATAACGTAAGCTGAGAACCAGAATTGAAGAGTCCACCAGCCAAGCCGAGCAATAAATCCGCTCGCCATGTGATCTCACTTCCACCGCCCGCCAACATAACCACACCAGTGAACGCCATTGCTAAAGCCGCCAATGTTGAAACACGAATGCGCCCCCTCATGAACAGCTTTTCAACCAAGGGAATAAATAATGGGCCAGTAGCAAACAAAACGACCCCCTCAACGAGCGTTAACGTTTGTAATGACGCGATAAAGCAAAGTTGTGACAAACCGATACAAAGAGCACGCAATAAAATAGGCTTTAGCGTGCCCGCTTTAGGAAAGGTAAGGTTTTTCACACGAAGTAAGATAAGCAAGATAAGCGCAGGCACCAAAAAACGTAAGAAGCTAAATAGTGTGACGGAAAGTTCGCCTGACAACTGCTTTGCTAACAGTCCAGTAACAGATAAGCTTAACGTAGACATCAACATGAAAAGGATAGATTTATTTACAGCATTCATTCAATACTCCTTAATATATGGAGCATTTTAAAAGACATCACTTATCGTAAATAGCGAGTAATATTAACCATTGATGTAAGAAAAACTTACAGTTTAACTTATCTATCACCAGCTACGGTTTTTAAATTATGCGGAAACTAGTCCCCTTAAAGTCCATCTACGCATTTGTTGCAGTAGCTGAGTCTGGCAGCATGACAGAAGCAGCACAGATATTAAGTGTGAGCCACTCAGCCGTAAGTCAGGCAATTAAATCGCTGGAGAGTCAAGTCAACAAGCCTCTATTTGATCGCATAGGCAGACAAGTTCAACTCAACGCGGACGGTAAAAAGTATTACAGGAAGGTGGCACCCGCTTTAGAGCAAATTGTCGATGCAACGGAAGCACTCATCCAAGATCAGAACTTGCAGCGTGTTACGCTCAATATGGTGAATTCATTGGCTCTTCACTGGTGGATTCCT
This sequence comes from Vibrio sp. 1751, assembly GCF_033339895.1. NCBI lineage: Bacteria > Pseudomonadati > Pseudomonadota > Gammaproteobacteria > Vibrionales > Vibrionaceae > Vibrio > Vibrio sp. 1751. Next base: position 5,359 of record NZ_JAWOVM010000010.1, on the reverse strand, counting down.
CGAATGTCAGATTTACAAGGGTTTGCTCCTCAATTAGACGTTCGTTTATCAAACCTGTCTGGCAGATTCAATTTAGAACAAGAAGGTATCGACGCGGCCTTGGTGCATGGAAATCCCGAAGAATGGCAGGATTACTACTGCGAAAAGCTCAGTGAAGATGAACTGGTTTTGGTGTGCAGTCCTGAATTGATAGCGAAGACCAAGGACTCAAACATCACTCAACTCTTAAAGCAGTATCCCATCATTGAAGTTACTAACGAACGAAGAAAAAATGACTGGAACGTGTGGCTGGACGCGACGGGTATCCAGCGACCTAAAAATAAAAAACCAATCACTTTTAACATGTCGATACAAGCCGTCCAGGCCACAACTCGTCGTTTGGGGTTATTGGTCACTCATCGCTTGTTTGTGAAGGATGACATCAAATATGGTCAGCTAATCGAGCTGGGTGAACCCGTCATTAATCCTCATCAACAGCTTTACTTTGTATGCCCGCCACACAAGCTAAAGCTTGAATCGTTTCATCTGTTGCGATCTTGGCTACAACAATCATTCAACTATTAGAAACTTTTGTTAAGCACATTCACTGAAAAACTAGTATAAAGTTAGAAGAGCACTTTTCATCCAAGGATGGTTTATGAAGCAGTATCAAATATGGCTAAGCGCACTCTGTTTTGCAGTATCTTTGAGTACGACCGCTGAAGTAGAAAATGATAACCGCCTTTCAGAACAAGGGATCTCCACGGCAATTATTGGGGGTCAGCAGGCTACCCAAAACCAACTTCCTTTTTTTGCACGTCTTATTCTACATAAAACTGGCGCTAATCAGTTTGCCAATATTTGTGGGGGAACCATTGTAAACGACCGCTTCATTTTAACTGCGGCTCACTGCGTAGAACCAAGCGTTTTTACTGACGGCTGGACAATCAACGACCTACGAGTGTTAGTCAAAAACCCTACGATGAATGACGTGTTTGTTGAAGAATTCAAAGATGTTCGCTCTATCACGATTCATCCTGATTATGTGCCTAGCGATTTATGGATTAATGACATCGCTGTCCTTGAATTGACTAGACCTATCACCGATAACGTCCAATCCATCACTTTACCGCAAGACTTTGGAGACTACAGCAGCAAGTCAGTTTATCAGATATTCGGTTTAGGTCAGACCTCAACCAATGATGAAAGCCCCCCTAACTATTTACGCTGGGCAGAAGTAAAACCCCTTACCGACACCCAATGCGCTTCGTTGGTAACAGGGTTTAACGCTCAGGAAAGTTTATGTGCGAATGGATTTCCTGAACGAAGCTACACTGGTATCTGTCGTGGTGACTCAGGCGGTCCTCTCACCTATCAAGACAATAATGGCATGTATCAGCAAATTGGCATTGTGAGCTACGGTTCTTCAGTTTGCGAATCCGCTGCGATTCCAAGTGTGTTTACCGAGATTTTGAACTATGCAACATGGATTGAGACCCAAACCAGCTCAGGTGTAAAAACCAGTTATAACGCCCTCTTAGCAAGTTCGGAAGATTATCATAGCGAAGGGGACTCTGGCTTTGAGCCTGTCGATACCAACACATCTGGCTTTGGTAACAACGGCAGCAGTGGCGGCGGTGCTCTCGGATCAGGGTTGATCATGCTTGGAGGCTGGTTTGGTTGGCTAAGACACCGCAGAAATTATTCGCGCTCCTAGTAGCGTCAACAAGACATCATAATATCTTGCGCTTAACGCGAGAGTTAATGATGTCTTCAATCATCTTTTGCTCTTTTTTCGCTTTTTCATAGTTCTGCTTAGTACGCCAACGATCAAGCACTTTTTCTAACCCTTGAACGCGTGCGTGCTTGTGTTCTAGCGTTTTCTGTACAGATGCACATTCCGCTTGCATAACGGCTTGCTCTTGCTCGTGGTGACGAAGCATTCTTTGTAGCATTTGGTCAACACGATTAAAGTTCATCAAAGCCGCGCTCGTCAGCGTCGGGCCGGTTCGGGTTGATTGTCCAGCGTGGCCTTTCAACGCCGACAACTGTTCCAATTGCATTGAAAGATGGGAGTGACGCTGACGCATGGCATCAAGTTGTTGACCCACACGGTCACGCTGTTTTTCTTCCATTTGCTGTAACTTGCCTACGGCTTTTAACTTGGATTTCATTTCAGCCTTGTCACTCCCATTTGATTAAGCACTTTGAAAAAGCTGCGCGAGCTCGGTCAAACTGGTTGGGTAATCTACAGACTCGTTGGCAGCTTGTTGTAGATATGCACGCAAATTTGGATACATAGCAACAGATTGATCTAACTCAGGATCTTGTCCTGGTTGATAACCCCCTAATGGCAGTAACTCTTTAACCTGAAGGTAGTTGGAGTACATTTGACGGAAGTTATTCGCAATCGTGCTGTGTGCGTCCTGCGTACAAGTATTCATACAACGGCTAATAGACGCGTTGATATCTATCGCGGGATAATGCCCTTGCTCAGCCAGTTGACGCGATAAAACGACATGCCCATCTAAGATGGCGCGCGCGGAATCCACGACAGGATCTTGTTGGTCGTCCCCTTCTGCCAATACGGTATAAATTGCCGTTAAGCTACCATGTTGATTTTCACTGTTACCCGCTCGCTCTAGGAGTTGAGGTAACACGCTGAAGACTGAGGGCGGATAACCACGAGAAGCTGGAGGCTCACCGAGCGAAAGAGCGATTTCGCGCTGTGCCATGGCGTATCGGGTTAGAGAGTCCATCAGAAGTAGAACGTCTTTGCCTTGGTCTCGGAAATACTCTGAAACGCGATGACAAAGTAGTGTCGCTCTTAACCTCATTAGCGGGGATTCATCAGCAGGAGCCGCGATAATGATCGCTTTCTTGCGCGCTTCTGGGGTTAAGTTTCTCTCGATAAACTCACGTACTTCTCTGCCTCGCTCACCAATAAGCCCGACCACAATTACATCGGCCTCCGTGTTTTTGGTGATCATCCCCATTAACACACTTTTACCGACGCCACTGCCAGCCATCAAACCAATACGTTGGCCTTTGCCTACCGTCAATAGTCCATTAATCGCTCGCACGCCTACGTTGAGTGGTGTATCAACTGGGCGTCGCTTCAGTGGGTTAATCGGTTTTGGTTCAAGTGAAACTCGATCTCCCCCCTTAAGCGGAGCCCCATCATCTAACGGCTCACCTAAACCATTCAGTACGCGTCCTAACCACTGAGAGCTTAGCTGCACGGTACTGTCACCATCAAGAGGGATGACTTTTGCACCTGCAAACAGACCGCCTAAACGGCGGATAGGCATGAGGTAAGCAATAGTGTGTTCAAAGCCCACAACTTGCGCTTCGATCATATCGCCTTCCGCGGTTTCTACGAGACAACGCTGCTCAAGCTTAAACCGACACCCTACGGCTTGTAACATTAAGCCGTTTACTTTTATCAATCGCCCTGTTACGCGAGCAACAGGGATTGAATCGAGCGAAGCCAAGGCTTCGCTCAAACGCTCACTTAATAGTTCATGGCTTAGGGTATTACTCATGCTCAGACTCTACCTGTGGAATACTGACTTCATCCAAAAGGTGTTGCTTTACATTGTCCATACAGGCTTCCAAACGAGAGTCGCAGCTCGCATCCGCTTCTGCGTCATCAGTCACTAACTGACAGCCACCAATAGGAAGCTCCGTATTAGGGACCAGTTTCCAAGATTGCGGCAAATCAGCATTGATGTGAGTAATGCGCTCTAAATCTTGCGGATTTAAATGCACAGTTACTGTTTCCGCTTTACCAGGCATGGCAGACAATGTCTCGTCCACCAAAGCTAGGATCTGCTGAGGCATTAAAGTGAGCTCGGCACGAATCACTTGCTGAGCTACCTTTTGTACCAGTTCACAAATCATATGGCGTTGTTGCTGTTCTTTTTCATCTTGCCAACGAGAAAGGGCGTGAAAAAGTTCATTGACAGGCTTCGCCGCCTCCAAAAAGCCTTGCTTTCCAGACTGCTCACCGGAAACAAAGCCTTTTTGGAAACCTTCTTTTTGGCCTTCCAACAGACCTTGTTGCTTGCCCTGTTCGATACCTTGGCGTAAGCCTTCCTCATGTCCTTGTTGCAAACCTTGTTGAAAACCTTCTTCAAGTTGCTGTTGGATATCTATTTGAGGTTCTTGCCAGCCTTGGTTATCTAGCCCGAATTCGTCTTCGATAGTCTTAGGTTGCGCTAAAGGAGGAAAACGGTGTAAACGATACCCGCTCGGAGGCAATCGCATAGTACTTGATTTTGTCTCTAGCATGACCTTACTCCACCGTTGGCTCTTCATAGAGAAGCAGCTGAACTTCACCAGATTCATCCAGCTCACGTACCATTTGCATGATGTCTTGACGTGCTTTTTGAACTCGACTTAACGCAACAGCGCCGCGTGCGTCCATGTCATCTTCTAGCGCTTTCACCATACGTTGCGGCATTGAACGCTTAATAGCTTGTTGTAAGGTAATATCGGAACCTTTTAGCGCGACTGCCCACAACTCTAGCGGAATCTGCTGCACCAACATGTCCATGGTTTCTTCGCGTTGTCGGCCAAGAACCATAAAGTCGAACATGTTTTCTTCGATTGCATTAACAACATCTTCATCATGCAACTTCAGCATTTCCATTAATGAACCACGGTCACCTTCAAAGCGGTTAATGATATCTGCTGCTTGCTTAACACCTGATAACGGCGTGCTTTGACTCGCGGATACTTTTTCGATGCAACGCTCAACGAGTTCATGCAAATCAACGGCAACTTGATGATCGATATCTTGCAATTGAGCAATACGGAACAAAATTTCGTCATGGTAATCTTGTGGCAAGTGCTTCAATACCGCTGAAGAGCTGTCCGCTGGCAAATACGCTAGAAAAATTGCTTGCATTTGTGGGTGCTCGTTCACAATGAAACGAGCGAGAGTTTCTGCTTCCACCCACTGTAAGCGCTGCATATTGTTGCGAATTTCATCGCCATATAACGTATTCAATAACCCTTTTGCCAAATCGTTACCCAACGCTTTACGCAATGTATTAGATAGGTATTCCTTAGAGGCTCCTCGAATACCGCTGTGCTCACGGAAATCTTCAAAGAAAGTTTGAATAACACCACGAGCAGAATCGCTCTTAATGCCATTTAACTTCGCCATTGCACGAGTCACACGCTGGGTTTCATCACGGCTAAAGTGTTGCAAAACCTTCGCTGCGGCATCCTCGCCCATGCCTAATAGCACGAGCGCGGTTTGTTCAACATAACTAAGCGTCTGCTTTGATAGAACAGTGTTCATTGATGTTTACCCATTGTTTCAGTATTTCGGCTACGCGCTCTGGCTCTTCATTAGCAATAAGCTGTAGGT